>NZ_JARQTO010000020.1:0-1025 GCF_029577735.1 Exercitatus varius
CGCGCGGAAGAATATATGCGTTCAACCGGCATTGCGGATAACGTATTCTTCGGGCCGGAGCCGGAATTTTTCTTATTCGACGACGTGCGTTTCAGCACCGAAATGAACAACGTTTCATTTAAAATCGACGACATCGAAGCGGGCTGGAACACCAACCGCAAATACGAAGACGGCAACAACGCCTATCGTCCGTTGGTGAAAGGCGGTTATTGCGCCGTTGCGCCGAACGACACGGCGCACGACATGCGTTCCGAAATGTGTCTGTTGATGGAAGAAATGGGCTTGGTTATCGAAGCGCACCACCACGAAGTGGCCACTGCCGGACAAAACGAAATCGCCACTAAATTCAACAGTTTAACTTTGAAGGCGGACGAAACCCAAATCTACAAATATATTGTGCAAAACGTTGCGGCGGAACACGGCAAAACCGCCTGTTTCATGCCGAAACCGTTTGCCGGCGACAACGGTTCGGGCATGCACTGTAATATGTCTTTAAGCAAAGACGGCAAAAATATTTTCCAAGGCGATAAATACGCCGGTTTGTCTGAAACCGCGCTTTACTATATCGGCGGCATTATCAAACACGCCAAAGCCTTAAACGCGTTTACCAACCCGACCACCAACTCTTATAAACGTTTAGTGCCGGAATTTGAAGCGCCGGTGTTATTGGCTTATTCCGCCAGCAACCGCTCCGCGTCTATCCGTATTCCGGCGGTCACCAGCCCGAAAGCGATTCGTGTGGAAGCGCGTTTCCCGGATCCGGCTGCGAACCCGTATTTGGCTTTTGCGGCCTTGTTAATGGCGGGGCTGGACGGCGTGGTGAACAAAATTCATCCGGGCGATGCCATGGATAAAAATCTGTACGATTTACCGCCGGAAGAATTGAAAGAAATTCCGGCCGTGGCGGCGTCGTTGGAAGAAGCGCTGAGCTCGCTGGAAACGGATTTCGAATTCCTAACCAAAGGCGGCGTCTTCACCAAAGACTTCATTGAAGCCTTTATCGGCATCAAACGTAAAGAAGTGGC
>NZ_JARQTO010000022.1:0-1213 GCF_029577735.1 Exercitatus varius
CGCAGTGCGATTGGCGACAATATCGCGCTTGAGATAAAAACGCATGAAATTCCGACCGCACTTTCACGTGATACGGCTCACAGCAACGCCAACGTGCAACGGTACGACAAAGCGGAGTACGAAGACCGCCTGGAAACCGCGCAGCTTATCGGCGACGTCAGCCAAAATCAAATCGATAGTGAGTGGACACCGAAAGTGATAGACGCGGAGGCTAACCGACAGCAAGCAGAAGCGGTGCTAAATAACCAAAACGCCACGGTGGTGGAAAAAGCCGAGGCACGGCAGATTAAAAGTCAGTCGGAGCAAATCATCGCTACTTATGGCAAAGGCGGCGATTATCAGATGGCAGTACGTGCCGTCACCGGCGTGTTGCAGGGCCTGGCGACGGGCAATCAAAACGCGGCATGGGCAAACGGCTTATCGCCGTACGCCAATAACCTTATTAAAACCTACACCACCGACGAAAGCGGCCAGGTGAACACTACCGCCAACTTAATGGCGCATGCTATGCTCGGCGCGTTGGAAGCCTATGCCACCGGTAATCATGCGGCAGCAGGTGCGGCTGGAGCAGTCACAAGCGAAGTGGCGGCAAAACTCATCACCGAACAACTTTATCACACTGACCCAAGTAAACTCACCGACGACCAAAAACAGGTAGTGGCCACCTTAAGCCAGGTGACGGCGGGCTTAGCCGGTATAGTAACAAGCGACAGCACACAAAGTGCGGTGAGTGCGGCGGAGATTGGGAAACGGGCGGTGGAGAATAATTTGCTAAGTCGTCAAGAGGATAAGCAAGTCTATGATATAACTGAAGAATATCGCTCAAAAGGGATGTTACCAAAATACAAGCAAGAACAGGTTTCCGCATTATTGACAAAAGACACAGAGATTGACCGATTGCTTTACTTATATCAAACCGAACCGGAAAAACTGACGGAAGCGCAGAAGGCATACTTAGATCGCGAATTAAAAGTGATTGCGGCTTCTTATGATATACCGATTGAAAATTTATATCAGTGGGATTTTTCTCACGTTATCAAACGAGATGATAGTACGTTAAAAAATTACTTAAATAGCCAGAATGTGTTGAACGACTCCTATGATATGAAACAGGCGCAGTCGTTAAAACAAGGATTAGAGGTGGCTTCCGTCATGGGCGTGAATTACGGATTAGCGCAAAGCGTATGGAGTATTTTACCGAAAGTCGGTCAAG
>NZ_JARQTO010000023.1:0-1030 GCF_029577735.1 Exercitatus varius
CACGTAGAATACGACACGCCGACCCGTCACTACGCACACGTTGACTGCCCGGGACACGCGGACTACGTGAAAAACATGATTACCGGTGCGGCGCAAATGGACGGCGCAATCTTAGTGGTAGCGGCAACCGACGGTCCGATGCCGCAAACTCGTGAGCACATCTTATTGGGTCGCCAGGTAGGCGTGCCTTACATCATCGTATTCTTAAACAAATGCGACATGGTAGATGACGAAGAGTTATTAGAATTAGTGGAAATGGAAGTACGCGAGTTGTTAACTCAATACGACTTCCCGGGCGATGACACGCCAATCATCCGCGGTTCCGCATTAAAAGCGTTAGAAGGCGATGCACAATGGGAAGAAAAAATCCTGGAATTAGCCAACGCATTAGATACATACATTCCGGAACCGGAACGTGCGATTGACCAACCGTTCTTATTACCAATCGAAGACGTATTCTCCATTTCAGGTCGCGGTACGGTAGTAACCGGCCGTGTAGAACGCGGTATCATCCGTACTGGTGACGAAGTGGAAATCGTAGGTATCAAAGATACGGCGAAAACCACGGTAACGGGTGTGGAAATGTTCCGTAAATTACTGGACGAAGGTCGTGCGGGTGAAAACATCGGTGCATTATTACGCGGTACTAAACGTGAAGAAATCGAACGCGGTCAGGTATTGGCGAAACCGGGTTCAATTACTCCGCACACAGACTTCGTATCAGAAGTATACGTTCTGTCAAAAGAAGAAGGCGGTCGTCATACTCCGTTCTTCAAAGGTTACCGTCCGCAGTTCTATTTCCGTACGACAGACGTAACCGGTACAATCGAATTACCGGAAGGCGTGGAAATGGTTATGCCGGGCGATAACGTGAAAATGACGGTAAGCCTAATTCACCCGATTGCGATGGACCAAGGTTTACGTTTCGCTATCCGTGAAGGCGGTCGCACAGTCGGCGCCGGCGTGGTGGCACAAGTTATCAAATAATATATTGTCATCAGACATTCAGAAAAGGGTACCGAAAGGTACC
>NZ_JARQTO010000003.1:0-164361 GCF_029577735.1 Exercitatus varius
TCAAAAAGCGTTGCTTTTTGTGACCGCACTTTATTAGTTTAGAAGGAATATCGGGAATCAAAATGTTAGATCAATCCGTTATTAATCAATATGACGCCTTAATTTTCGATATGGACGGCACGCTTATCGACACAATGCCGAGCCATGCCAAAGCCTGGGAAAAGGTTGGGCGTCAATTAGGCTATCCCATTACCGGTGATATTATGTACGAGCTGGGCGGCGCGCCGGTGCGTACTATTGCGCGGGAAACCTGCAGTCGTTACGGTATTCCGATGGATTTATTGGATGAAGTCATTCGTTTAAAACGTCAGTTCGGTTTTGAAATGGTTGAACTGAATGCGACTTTATTGCCGACCTTTGATATTGTGAAAGCCAATCTGGGGCGACGCGCGATGGCGCTTGGCACCGGTTCTCACCGTAATATGGTGAATATGTTGCTGGATAAATTCGAATTACGCCGTTATTTTAATGCCATTGTCGATGCCGACGAAGTCAGCGCGCATAAGCCTGATCCGGAAACTTTTCTGAAATGTGCGGAAAAAGTGGGCGTTCGTCCGCAAGCCTGTCTGGTATTTGAAGATGCGGATCTTGGCGTGCAAGCCGCATTGAACGGCGGTATGGATGTGTTTGACGTGCGTACCAAAACGCTAACCCGAGGTGCGAAATGACGACGCAGTTGATGTTAATGCGGGAGGGATTCGCGCATCTTGCCGCCGAACCGGATTTGTCCGATTTGCGCTTACACTGCCGTGAAATGTTGTTCGATTATAATAATCTGCTGCGACCTTCGGAAAAAGCGAAAAAAACGGCGTTAATCAAGAAGATTCTGGGTAAAACCGGTCAGACTATCAAAGTAAATTCACCGTTTTTTTGCGATTATGGATTTCAAATCGAAGTGGGCGAAAATTTTTTTGCCAACGTCGGATGTATCATGCTGGATACCGGCGGAATCCGTATCGGCGATAATGTGTTGTTCGGTCCGAATGTGAGTTTATACACGGTGGATCATCCTCTTGACGTATCGCTTCGTAATGAAGGCTGGGAGCACGGACGAAAAATTATCATCGGAAATAGCGTGTGGGTCGGCGGCAGCGTGACCATTTTGGCCGGCGTCACCGTCGGCGATAATACGGTGATTGGCGCAGGGGCGGTTGTCACCAAAGATATTCCCGCCAACAGTTTGGCCGTGGGAAATCCTTGTCGCGTATTGCGGGAAATTACCGATGCGGATCGTCAATTTTATCTGACAACGTACATGAAAAACGATTGATTTTTTGACCGCACTTTTGCGGACCATTGCCTGCGGAACATGTTTATCCGGGTATTTCTCAGCGTTTATGTGAAATCCGCAGGATAAAAAAACCGCCCTTTCTCTTGCGAGATTGAGCGGTGAATATAACCTAAGGAACCAATTTTTTTATTATTAATCACAACTGCAAGTTGCTTGTATTCTAGGACAGGCGGGTTTTTATTAAGTTCAAATTTTTTTGAGGAATTTTTATGCCTTTATTAGATAGCTTTAAAGTTGATCACACCAAAATGCAGGCGCCGGCTGTGCGCATCGCAAAAACGATGATGACGCCGAAAGGAGATTCTATCACGGTTTTTGATTTGCGTTTTTGTGTACCGAACAAAGAAATAATGTCGCCTAAAGGCATTCATACCCTTGAACATTTGTTTGCCGGCTTTATGCGTGAACATTTGAACGGCGCCGATGTGGAAATTATCGACATTTCACCGATGGGCTGCCGCACCGGTTTTTATATGTCGCTGATCGGCATGCCGGACGAACAACGAGTAGCGGACGCATGGCTGGCGGCAATGCATGATGTTCTGAACGTACGGGATCAAAGCCATATTCCGGAATTGAATATTTATCAATGCGGCACTTTCACCGAACATTCGCTCGACGACGCGCAGGCGACGGCGCAACATGTGATTGCGAGCGGTATCGGCGTCAATAAAAATGAAGCGTTGTTGTTAGACGAATCTTTACTGGCCGAATAACGAAGGAGTGACAACATGACGACAATTGGTACGGCGTTAACCGCCAAGGCGACGAAGGTAATGTTACTCGGCGCGGGTGAATTGGGTAAAGAAGTGGCGATTGAATTAATGCGCCTCGGCGTGGAAGTGATTGCGGTGGATCGTTACGAGAACGCTCCCGCCCAACAGGTCGCTCACCGCGCTTATACGATTTCTATGTTAGACGGTGCGGCATTACGTGCGTTGGTGGAAAAAGAACGTCCCGATTATATCGTTCCGGAAGTGGAAGCCATTGCCACGGATACTTTGGTTGAACTGGAACAGGAAGGTTTTACCGTGGTGCCGACGGCGAAAGCCACAAAATTGACCATGAATCGCGAAGGCATCCGCCGTTTGGCGGCGGAAGAATTGGGGCTGCCCACTTCGCCCTATCGGTTTGTGGATAATTTCGCGGATTTTCAACGTGCGGTGGAAAAAATCGGCGTTCCCTGCGTGGTGAAACCGATTATGTCATCTTCCGGGCACGGGCAGTCGGTAATCAAATCTTTAGCGGATGTGGAACGCGCCTGGCATTATGCGCAGGAAGGCGGACGCGCCGGTGCGGGGCGTGTTATCGTGGAAGGTTTTGTGAAATTTGATTATGAAATCACCTTGCTTACCGTGCGGCATCTTGGCGGCACTTCGTTTTTGGCGCCTATCGGGCACCGTCAGGAAAACGGCGATTACCGCGAATCCTGGCAGCCGCAGGCAATGTCTGAAGTCGCATTGAAAAAAGCACAGGATGTGGCGGGAAAAATCACCGCGGCATTGGGCGGACGCGGTATTTTCGGGGTGGAAATGTTCGTATGCGGTGATGACGTGATTTTCAACGAAGTGTCGCCGCGACCGCATGATACGGGCATGGTTACTCTGATTTCGCAGGAGCTGTCCGAATTCGCTTTACATGCGCGTGCGATTTTAGGTTTGCCGATTCCTTCTGTTAATTTGATTGGCCCGGCGGCTTCTAAAGCCGTGGTGGTGGAAGGAAAATCCAATCAGGTTCAATTCGCCAATCTGGACAAAGTGCTGGCGGAAGCCGATACGGATTTACGCATTTTCGGTAAAGGCGAGGTAGACGGCCATCGTCGTATGGCGGTTATCTTGAGCCGTGATATCTCTGTGGAAAAAGCCTTGGAAAAAGCGTCGCGGGCTTACGCGCAGTTACGGATTTTATTGTAGCAAGTTCGGTTCAACGAAAAGTGCGGTCAAATTTGACCGCACTTTTTTGTTTGTACTTCCGCCGTTAGAATAATTTTTTGGAAACTTCCAGGTAATCCGATTTAAACGGACGGCGCATACTGTCGATGGCTTCGATGATGTCGTGATGCACCAGTTTTTCCTGCTGAATGCCCACACAACGACCTTTTTCGCCTTGCAGCAATAATTCTACTGCGTATACGCCCATACGGGAGGCCAAAATACGGTCGAAAGCGCAAGGCGAACCGCCGCGTTGTACGTGGCCTAACACGGTCGCACGGGTTTCGTTGCCCACGCGCGCTTCAATTTCCTTGGCTAATTTGTGTACGTCCGTCACCAATTCGGTGATGGCGATAATCGCATGACGTTTGCCGTTGGCAAGGCTACGCTCGATTTGCTGAATTAATTCTTCCTGATTGAATCCGACTTCCGGCGCGACGATGTATTCGCAACCGCCGGCGATTGCCGCACAAATGGTTAAGTCGCTGCAGTGACGTCCCATGATTTCCACGATGGAAATACGGTGGTGAGAACCGCTGGTGTCGCGTAGCCGGTCGATAGCGTCAACGGCGGTCTCCAATGCGGTTTGATAACCGATGGTGTAGTCGGTGCCAGGAATATCGTTGTCGATTGTGCCCGGTAAGCCGATGCAAGGGAAACCGTGTTCTTCCGTCAATAATTTTGCGCCGGTGTAGGAACCGTCACCGCCGATCACCACTAAGGCGTCGATGCCGCGCGAATGCAAAACTTCGGCGCATTTTGACCGCACTTCCGGTTGTTTGAATTCCGGGAAGCGGGCGGAACCTAAAAATGTGCCGCCGCGGTTGATGACATCGGACACGCTGTAACGCGAAAGTTGTTCGATACGGTTTTCGTAAAGTCCTTGGTAACCGTCGAATACACCGTAAACTTCTAAGCCTTCGGATAATCCCGCACGTACCACGGCACGAATTGCGGCATTCATTCCCGGCGCGTCACCGCCACTTGTTAAGACTGCAATTTTTTTGATCATGGAATTTACCCTTTTAATTTTAAAAATATTGAAATTGAGAAACGCCCGTAAGATTACACCAAGAACGCACGGGGCTCTACTAATTTTTTGGTAAATCCGCCAAAAATTGATCTAATTTAGGATTTTTTCACGAATTGTTAGCCTGTGATTGAATAGCGTAAAATTCGTCATTTTTTGCCCGCACTTTTTACGAGATTTTTGTCGATTGCCGATTTGGCGGCGTTTTGTCCCGAACGGGCGACGGTTTGCGGTTTTGTAAGCCGTTTTTGTGTTTTAATCGTTCCAGTGTTTCGCCGTTTTTCAAAATGTGCGGCGTGACGAAAATAACCAGCTCCCGTTTCTGGCGGCGTTCGCTGTCATTGCTGAACAGATGCTTGATAACGGGAATGTCGCCGAGAACCGGCACTTTATTGTTGCCTTTGGTTACGGTATCGTGAAATACGCCGCCCAGCACAATGGTTTCGCCGTCTTTGGCGAACACCTGGGTTTGAATTTCCTGTTTGTCGATGGAGACGACTTCGCTGTTTTCTCCATACGAAACGCGGTTGCCCGGCGAATTTTGGCTGACGATTAAATCCATTAAAATGGCGTTGTTTTGCGAAATATGCGGTGTCACTTCCAGCCCTAATACCGCTTCACGGAATTCCACCGATTGCGTGTCATTTTTGCCGTTGGTGACGACATAAGGAATTTCCGTACCTTGTTTAATACTGGCGGATTTTTTGTTGGTGGTAAGCAAGCGCGGACTGGCGATGATTTCCACGTTTTTTTCCTGTTCCAGAGCGGTTAATTCCAGATCTAACAGGCGTCCGTTGATTTTAGCCACTTGTAATGCGACGGAACCGGCGGGCATAGTGGCGGTGGCAAAATTTACGTTGAGGTTGTTCGTGATATCGGCGAATCCGTTGGCTGCCAGGCTGCCGCTGACTTTATGCGCTCCCGCCGTCGGTTCGAACATGCCCCAGCGTACGCCGAGTTCTTTCAGGCTTTCGTCGTTCATGGTGACAATGCGCGCCTCGATGGCGATTTGCTCGATAGGTTTGTCCAGTTCGGCGATCAGTTTTTTGATATTGCGAATGGATTGTTTATCGTCCTGAATGATCAGTTGATTGCTGCGATCGTCAAAGGTTAACCGCCCAATATCGCTGACTAACGCGCCGTTGCCGGCGGTAAGCGATTTCATTACTTCCGACGCTTTGGCGTAATGCAGTTTGACGGTAACGGTTTCTAACTTCGGTTCTGCCGGCGTAATGGGAATATCGGCGGCATCCGGCGTGTTGAAATCCGCGCTTTCCGAGGAGGATGAATTTTTTCGGTTAAGGTAGTAAATGCCGTTTTCTTGCCAAAAATCCAGTTGTTTGATTTTCGCTACCGAACGCAGTAACTGAGCCAAATCGGTATTGTCCAATTTGAGGGATAACGTGCCTTCCAGCTCGTCGTCAATGATTAAATTGGCGTCCAGTTCCAGCGCCAGCTGTTGCAGGGTCGCCACTAAGGGAGCTTGTTGTAAACGGATGGAAAAAACGCGGTTGTCTGCGGATAGCGCCTGAACCGATGCTAAAAAACTCATCAAAAACAGACCGCACTTTACCGTAAAATCGCCCCAAGATTTCATGTTTTTCTCCTAAAATTTCAAGGTTAGCCGTTCGGGTTTATGGCAATCGAGTTTCCACTGATTAAAGTGAACGGCGTTTTTTCCGATTTGCTGAATTTGCAATCGCTCCTGCGCGATAAAATCCTGCTCTTTAACCATGAAAATTTGCTTTTCATCGGTTTGAAATAATGCTTGCGGCCGATCTTTTTCCGATAACAGACCCACCAGTTTAAGCCGTTTAAAATTTATGTTTTCGGCAATAATTTCATTCCCGGAATGACAGGTTTGATTCGGCGTTGCGGTAACCGGATGAGGTTGCGCCCGATGAGCTTCGGTACGACGGTTTTTATCAAAGGGATCCGCGCCATAAGCCGAGCTTACAACAAAAATGAAAAGGAAAAGGCTTAAACGATACATGATTACTCCTTGTCAATTTGAAGCTGGAACGACAGACTGCTTTCGACGGAAAAATGGCTGTCGGTTTCGGCATTATCGGTTTCATCGTTTTTCCGAATATGCCAGCTGAGCAACGCCAATTCGGGAATTTGCCGTAAAAGTGCGGTCAAAAATTGTTGAATTTCGGCGAAATGTCCTTGAATTTTCAGATCCAGGGCGGGCGTCCCTTGCAGTTGCCATTGAGAATGAGTGAGCGATAAATCGGCGGCAAGCGACTGAATTTGCTGATGAATTGACGCCAATTTTGCCGTCATGGCCTGGCTGAGATGGCGTTGCGCCTTTTGCTGCAAAACTGCCAGCAGCCGTGACTGGTGATCCAATTGCTGCCGTTTCCGTTGTAATTCGGCAAAATTTTCCGCCAAAGTATTCTGGTTTTGCCAATATTGATGGGCGGGAAAACTCAACAGGAATGCGAACGGCAAAAGCAATCCGAAGTATTGTTTTAGCGGCGTGAATGAAGCCCATTTTCCCCAGGAATTATAGGGCCGGGAAAAATATTGCCATTGGCCGTTGCGGGTGTCGATACGGTGAAAGTAGCGATTTATCATGATGCGTTTTCCTTGGAAAGATAAAACTCAAATTGCAGTTCGTTTTGTTGCGGTAAAAATTGTTGCAATTCGGTCTTCAGAGCCGGTAAATCATTCAGAAATTGTTGAATTTGTTCAAATTCCCGCTGATCTTGCGCCTTGCCTTTTAACCTGATTTGTTCCGCGTCAAGAGTAAAATCGGATAATTCTCCTTGAATGAAAGGCAGCTGTTGTAATAAATCCATGGTTTGTTGAATTTGCACCCGGGCAACGGGTTTACTGTTTTCCTTTTGCGTGAGATGCTGCTGTTGTCGCCGCACCTGCGCAATCAGCGCCGGTAGTTTTTGGTTCATTTGTTCGAGTTCGGCTTGTATGCGGTTTAACTCGCTTTCACTGCGAAGATTAACCTGCCACAATGCGATATAAGCCGCCAGGGATGTTCCCAGCACCAAAATAAAACGCCTGAAAGCCTGCCGGCTTCGTTGCCGGTGAGCGGTTAATCGCCAGGGCAGTAAATTCATTATCGGTTAACCGTTTTTGATTGTGTGTTGATGCAAGTCCGTCCGCCAAAGGGCGTTTCCCAGCGCGATAAAAGGCAACTCCGTGGAAAGATAAACGGCATTTGCAAAAACGTGATGATTTTTGACCGCACTTTTGGGAAGTTCCAGGTTCTGTTCGCTATCCGCCGTTCGCCGATAAATACAAATTTGCTCGATTTCGGTTTGATAGCGTTCTGTAAAGCGCCGAATCAGCTGTTCCGCGGGCATGTTTTGCTGTTGTAATACGTGGAATTCCTGTGCGCTTTCCTGCAATGCGAGACAGAAATTTTCGTCATGGTAGAGATACAACGTATTTTTCGGCATTTCAGGTTTGAGATAACGAAAGGCGCGAAAAACGGCGTGCGCGGTGTTATCGAGTACGGAAACGGACAGCGGCGCGTATTGCTCCAGCCAGTCTTTCGCCGTTTCTTGAATCACTACGGAAATTTCCAGTTTCATGCCTTGTTTCAACATTTCCGAACGGTAATCGAACCACAGTTGATCCAAGGGCAACGGCAATTCTTTTTCGATGATCGCCGTAATCTGCTGTTCGCATTCCTGAGCATTTAAAACCTGCGGCAGAATCAGGGTTTTGCACCAAATGTGATTGGGTAATAAGCTGACGATGTAATTGAATCTCAGCGGGCGTTTTTGCATGCCAAAATGTTGAATCAGCCAACCGGTTAGAAATTCTTCCGTGCGTGTAAAGTGCGGTCGGATTTCTTCCTGATTCGGTGAAAACCAAACCGCTTCCCAGATCTCTCCCCGTTTCCACACGCCAATTTGAATTGTCGCCTGATATTTTTGTGTTTTTCCCGACATGAAATTTTCCTTCAAAATGAATTTTCTTTCGCTTAACGGCTCTAAAATCTATATACTTACGCCCAAATCGGATTGGGGCAGTATTCCGTAAATTAAAATCCAACGCATTACTCAAGAGTGAATTCTGGAATGAAGATCGCAAAATTAATTTTAAGTACCTTGTTAACCATCATTATCTTATGTTGTGTGGCGGCAGGTTTGTTTTACGCCAAAATCAAGGCGGATTTACCGAATGTAGAAAGCCTGAAAACCGTGACTCTGCAACAACCTATGCAGATTTATACCGCAGACGGTAAATTAATGGGGGAAGTGGGGGAACAACGTCGTATTCCGGTGAAACTGGAAGATGTGCCGAAACGTTTAATTGATGCGGTTTTAGATACGGAAGACAGCCGTTTTTACGATCATCACGGCGTCGATCCGGTGGGAATTATCCGTGCGATTCGCGTGGCGATTGCCAACCGCGGCGCTTCACAGGGCGCGAGCACCATCACTCAACAGCTTGCCCGTAACTTCTTTTTAACTAACGAAAAAACGATTATCCGCAAAGCCAAAGAAGCGGTTTTGGCGATCGATATTGAAAACACCTTGAGTAAAAATGAAATTTTAGAGCTTTACCTGAATAAAATTTATTTTGGCTATCGTTCTTACGGCGTCGTGGCCGCGGCGAAAACTTATTTCGGTAAAGATTTGAAGGATTTAACTTTATCCGAAATGGCGGTGATTGCGGGCTTGCCGAAAGCGCCGTCTACGATGAATCCGCTGTATTCGGTAAAACGCGCGGAAGAACGTCGTAACGTCGTGTTGGGACGTATGCTTGAAATGCGCCATATCACGCGGGAGGAATACGAGGCGGCGATTAAAGAGCCGATCGTGTCCCGCTATCACGGCGCACAACTGGAATTCCGTGCCGATTATGTGACGGAAATGGTCCGTTTGGAAATGGTTAAACGTTACGGCGAGGAAAATGCCTATAACAGCGGCTATCAGGTTTATACCACCGTTTCCTCGCAAGCTCAGACGAATGCCCAGAATGCGGTGATTCAGAATATCATTGCTTATGATATGCGCCACGGTTATCGCGGTGCCGCCGCGCTTTGGAAGAAAGGCGAAGAAGCTTGGAGCGAAGGTAAAATCACCGAGTTTTTACAGAAATTACCGAATGCGGCGCCGTTTGTTCCGGCCGCGGTGTTAGCCGTGAATAAAAGCGGTGCGGAAGTGATGCGGGCTTCGGGTGAAAAAATGACGCTAAATTCTCCCGCACTTCGTTTCGCCGGAAGCAAAGGCGTGCGGGCGGGCGAGCAAATCTGGATTCGTCAGCTTGAGGACGGCAATTGGACGCTGGGACAACTGCCGGAAGTCAATTCTGCGCTGGTTTCGCTCAATTCCGATAACGGTGCGATTGAAGCGATTGTCGGCGGATTCAGTTTTGAACAGAGTAAATTTAACCGCGCCACTCAATCTTTGGTGCAGGTCGGTTCATCCATTAAACCGTTCATTTATGCGGCGGCATTGGAAAAAGGGCTGACGCTTTCCAGCGTGTTGCAGGATAGCCCGATCGTGATTAATAAACCGGGACAGGAGCCGTGGCGTCCGAAAAATTCGCCGGATCGCTATGACGGCCCGATGCGTTTACGTGTGGCCTTGGGGCAATCTAAAAATATGATTGTAGTGAAAGCCATGCAGATGACGGGAATTCCGTTCACCGCAGAATTTTTACAGCGTTTCGGCTTTAAACGCGATCAATATTTTGCCAGCGAAGCCCTGGCGTTAGGTGCGGCGTCCTTTACTCCGCTCGAAATGGCGCGCGGATACGCGGTGTTTGATAACGGCGGGTTTTTAATTGATCCGTTTATCATCAATAAAATCCTGGACAATACCGGCAAAGAAATTTTTGTGGCGAATCCGAAAATCGCCTGCCCGACTTGTGACGATATTCCGACGGTTTATTCTTCAACCAATGAAAAAATCGACGGATTCCAAGCTTCCGTTGCCGATGCCGCCGCCAATGTGCCGTTAAAGAATACGGCGGACGCCGGTAACGGCGAAGAAATTGACGAAGCCGCCGAGCCGACGGAAGATCCGGAAATCCAAACCAAAGACGGTCAAATCAAGGAAACGGATTTGAATTTAATGGCGCAAGGGAAATCGGATCATTCCACCGTGGAATACGCGCCTCGCGTGATCAGCGGCGAATTGGCGTTTTTAATCCGCAGCGCGTTGAATACGGCGATTTACGGCGAGCAAGGATTAAACTGGAAAGGTACCAGCTGGCGCATGGGCAGTCAGATCAAACGGGCGGACGTCGGCGGTAAAACCGGTACCACCAACAATTCGAAAGTGGCGTGGTATGCCGGTTTCGGCGCCAATCTGACCACAACCGTTTATATCGGTTTTGACGATAATAAACGGAATTTAGGCAGACATGAAGCGGGTGCTACGGCCGCCATGCCGGCCTGGATTGCCTATATGAAACAAGCGCTTGCCGATGTGCCGGAACGTGTATTGCCGATTCCGAAAAATATTGTCGAGAAGAAAATTGATATCGGTTCTGGATTGTTGTCCGCCGACGGCGGTCGCACCGAATATTTCATCGTCGGCACCGAACCGAAACGGGTTTACGTACAGGAAAAAGCCGGTCCGGCTTATTATGTACCGCCTGCGCTGCAGGAACGCCTCGGTAAAGCGCCGGACGGTTCGCAACAGGAATTATTCTAAAATCTCTTCGAAAATCGACCGCACTTGGGAAAGTGCGGTCGGTTTTTCCATTGTTTTTTATAAGGAAATATTATGTTGAGTTATCGCCACAGCTTTCATGCCGGCAATCATGCGGATGTGCTGAAACATATCGTGCTAATGCTGATTATCGAGAATCTTCAACTCAAAGAAAAAGGTTTTTATTATCTTGATACGCACGCCGGCGTCGGTCGTTACCGTCTGTTCGGCGATGAAGCGGAAAAAACGGCGGAATTTGAAGAAGGAATTGCCCGTTTATGGGAACGGAATGATTTGCCGCCGGAAGTAAAACGTTATGTGGATCAGATTAAGCGGCTGAATTACGGTGGGAAAGCGCTGCGTTATTACGCCGGTTCGCCGTTGATTGCGGCCCAATTACTGCGCCCGCAGGATCGCGCGTTGCTAACGGAATTGCATCCTTCGGATTTTCCGCTGTTGCGTAATAATTTTAAGGAATATGCCAATGTCGTCACCAAACGTGACGACGGTTTCCAACAGCTGAAAGCCACGCTGCCGCCGAAAGAACGCCGTGGCCTGGTGTTGATCGACCCGCCTTATGAATTAAAAGAGGATTACGATTTGGTGGTGCAAGCCGTTGAAGAAGGTTATAAACGTTTCGCCACCGGCGTTTATGCCGTTTGGTATCCCGTTGTGCTGCGCCAACAGACGAAGCGTATTGTACGCGGTCTGGAGCGAAGCGGTATCCGCAAAATTTTGCAAATCGAACTGGCGGTTCGGCCCGATTCCGATCAGCGCGGCATGACGGCGAGCGGTATGATTGTCATCAACCCGCCGTGGCAGCTGGAAACGCAAATGAAGTCGATTCTGCCGTACTTAACCGAAGTGCTGGTGCCGGCAGGCACGGGAAAATGGTCGCTGAACTGGATTACCCCGGAATAGAAAATTTGTGATAAAATTCAGGCTTTTTAAAGGAAAGAGAATGACAACCGCATTAACGAAATTTTTAACCGAAAAACTGGACGATTTAAAGGCCGCCGATATTTTAACCATCGATGTGCGGGGCAAATCCTCCGTGACGGATAACATGATTATTTGTACCGGCACCTCAAGCCGCCATGTGGCGTCTTTAGCGCAAAAATTAGTCGACGAAAGCAAGCTGGCGGGATTTGACACTTTCGGCCAGGAAGGCAAAGCCACAGCCGACTGGGTGGTAGTCGATTTCGGGCAGGCGATGGTGCATATCATGCAGCGCGAAAGCCGGGAAATGTATCAGCTCGAAAAACTTTGGGCTTAATTTCCAAAAAACTCGAGAAAAATCGACCGCACTTTTATGAAAATTCAGCTGATTGCCGTAGGCACAAAAATGCCGGCCTGGGTGAAAACGGGATTCGAAGAATATCAACGCCGTTTTCCGAAAGATATGCCGTTTGAATTAATCGAGATTGCCGCCGGTAAACGCGGCAAAAACGCCGATATCGCCCGTATTCTGGAACAGGAAGGCAAGGCCATGCTGGCGGCTTGCGGTAAAAATAAAATTGTGACGCTGGATATTCCGGGCAAACCTTGGACGACCCAGCAGTTGGCGCAACAGTTAGAAGCCTGGAAAAACGACGGTCGCGATCTGTGTTTGTTAATCGGCGGGCCGGAAGGGCTGTCGCCGGAATGTAAAGCGGCGGCGGAACAAAGCTGGTCGCTTTCGCCGTTGACTTTGCCGCATCCGTTGGTGCGCGTCGTTGTGGCGGAAAGCCTGTATCGCGCGTGGTCGCTCACAACCAATCATCCTTATCACCGTGAATGATTAAAAATAGCATAACTTTATGAAGTTTCTGAGAAAATTGCTTTCGCCGCCAACTCACGAACCGATTCGCGACAACCAAGCGGAGCGAAATCTGTTCGCACGCCGCGCATTGGTGGCCTTTGTGGGTACGTTGGTGCTTACGGCGGTTTTGTTGGTGAATTTATATCATTTACAAATTGTTGATTTCGATAAATATCAAACCCGCTCAAACG
Organism: Exercitatus varius; assembly: GCF_029577735.1. Lineage (NCBI taxonomy): Bacteria > Pseudomonadati > Pseudomonadota > Gammaproteobacteria > Pasteurellales > Pasteurellaceae > Exercitatus > Exercitatus varius. Next base: position 12,880 of record NZ_JARQTO010000003.1, read on the forward strand.
GTAACCGCATTAAATTATTGCCGGTTCCGCCGACCCGTGGACTGATTTATGATCGTTCCGGTACGTTGTTGGCGGAAAATCTGACATTTTTCGGTTTGTATATCGTGCCGGAAAAAGTGGAAAATCTTGACCGCACTTTTGACGAATTGCGCGAGGTGGTGGGGTTAACCGATAAGGATATCGAACAATTTAAGAAAGAGCGCCGTCGCTCTTCCCGTTATACGCCGATTTTGCTGAAACCCGATTTAACGGAAGAACAAATCGCCAGATTTGCCGTTAATCAGTACAATTATCCGAGTTTAGACGTGCGCCCTTATTTTAAACGTCATTATATTTACGGCGAACCGCTCACGCATATTTTGGGTTATGTGGCGAAAATTAACGATAAGGATGCCGAACGCCTGAAAAACGCCGAAAAAGAAACGGCTTATGCGGGCACAACGGATATCGGTAAGTTGGGTATCGAACGTTATTATGAGGAACAATTACACGGGCAGGCGGGATTTGAGCAGGTTGAAATCAATAACCGCGGCAAAGTGATTCGTAAATTAAGCGAACAGCCGCCCATTGCCGGCAAAAGTATTTATTTGACGCTCGATTTGCCGTTGCAGCAGTTTATTATGCAGCTTTTGGGCGATCAGAAAGGGGCGGTTGTGGTGTTGGATCCGAAAGACAGCAGCATTTTAGCCATGGTCTCCAGCCCGAGTTATGATAACAATCTGTTTGTGGGCGGTATTTCGGGGGCGGATTACCGTCGTTTACTGAACGATGAAAACCGTCCGTTGTATAACCGCGTAACACAAGGGGCTTATCCGCCGGCTTCCACCGTAAAACCGTTTATTGCGGTGTCGGCGTTAACGGAAGGTGTGATTACGCCGGGCATGACGATTTCCGATCCGGGCTATTGGCAGTTGCCGAACAGCACCAAACGCTTTCGCGACTGGAAAAAATCGGGGCACGGTCCGACCAACTTGCAAAAGGCGATTACCGAATCCTCCGATACTTATTTTTATACGGTGGCTTATCGTATGGGCATTGACCGGTTAGCCGACTGGATGAAGCGTTTCGGTTTCGGTATGCCCACAGGCGTGGATATTCACGAAGATACGCCGGGCATCATGCCGACGCGGGAGTGGAAACAAAAACGCTATAAAAAAACCTGGGTGATGGGAGATACGATCCCGGTGGGCATCGGTCAAGGTTATTGGACCGCGACGCCGTTACAGCTGGCGAAAGCGACGGCGATTTTAGTGAACAACGGTAAAGTGAACACGCCTCATTTAATGAAAGAATCGCGCGGTTCTACGGTGGAACCTTATAAGGATCCGTTGTTGTACGAAGATATTCAGGAACCGAAAGCGGAGGCCTGGAGCGCGGCTAAACGCGGGATGTACGGCGTGATTAACGGTGCGGGCGGTACCGGGCGCAAAGCGTTTGCCGGCGCATCTTACGTGGCGGCGGGGAAATCGGGCACGGCGCAGGTATTCAGTTTGAAAGAAGGGCAAAAATACAACGCGGCCAATTTAAAAAAATTCCTGCATGATCACGCCTGGTTCACGGCGTTTGCGCCTTATGAAAATCCGAAGTTAATCGTGTCGATTATCCTGGAAAATGCGGGCGGCGGTTCCAGTAATGCGGCGCCCGTAGTGCGTCAAATTATGGATTTTTATCTGAATAAACGTTTGCCTGAATTGATGAAAGCGGAAGAACAGACGGAAAATGGCGGCGTGGTGCCGAACGAAGTCCCTGACGAAACGGAAAACTTACCGGCTTCCAACAACGGGGATGAAAGTGCGGTCGAAAATGAGCAAGATTTTGAAGAGAATATCCCGGTTATCTTGCAGGAACAAAACGACATACAGCAAAATGCCCCGTTGAGCGAACCTAAACCGGCGGAATAGAGAAATGGACGAGAAAAAATCTTTATTATCCAACCTTTGGGGCAAAATGCACCTGGATTTTTGGTTGTTGATTGGTTTATTGGCGATTACGGGCTACGGTTTGATTGTGCTTTACAGTGCGTCCGGCGCCAGCGAAGCGATGTTCCGCAGCCGTGTGATTCAGGTGGTTTTGGGATTCGTCGTGATGATTGTGATGGCGCAATTTCCGCCGCGGTTTTATCAACGTATTGCGCCTTATTTGTTTATCGTCGGTATTATTTTATTGATATTGGTGGATGCGGTGGGGACAACGAGCAAAGGAGCGCAACGCTGGCTTGATCTCGGTATTGTTCGGTTCCAGCCTTCGGAGATTGTAAAATTGGCCGTACCGCTGATGGTTGCGGTTTATTTGGGTAATCGTTCGTTACCGCCGACCCTGGCAGATACGATGATTTCCCTGGGATTAATCATCGTGCCGACTTTGCTGGTGGCTATCCAGCCGGACTTGGGCACATCAATTTTAGTTAGTGCTTCGGGAATATTTGTGGTATTTTTAGCAGGCATGAGCTGGTGGCTGATTGGCATTGCGGTGGTCGGGCTGACCGCTTTTATTCCGGTGATGTGGTTTTATCTGATGCATGATTATCAACGCACCCGGGTGTTAACCCTGCTTGATCCGGAGAAAGATCCGCTGGGTGCGGGGTATCATATTTTGCAATCGAAAATTGCTATCGGCTCAGGCGGCTTAATGGGTAAAGGTTGGATGTTGGGAACGCAATCCCAGCTTGAATTTCTGCCGGAGCCGCATACGGACTTTATTTTTGCCGTATTAAGCGAAGAACACGGATTGATAGGCGTTATTATTCTGTTATTGCTGTATTTTTTTATTATTATCCGTGGATTAATGATTGGCGTTCAGGCGCAAACGGCATTTGGTCGTATTTTAACCGGTGCGCTGACATTAATTTTCTTCGTGTATTTATTTGTTAATATCGGTATGGTGAGCGGCATTTTACCGGTCGTCGGTGTGCCGTTACCGATGGTGAGCTATGGCGGTACGTCATTTGTGGCGCTCATGGCGGGGTTCGGATTGATTATGTCAATCCACACTCATAAGCGTTCTCTCTATTCCCAAGGGAACTAATCAGTATTTTTTTACTCTTAGTTAACGGATTTTTGATTTATTCGTTGGCACTTAGGACAACTTGAGAATTTAATTATGATGAAATTTAAGATTATTTTGACCGCACTTTTAGCGTTATTTTTGACCGGCTGTACTTCGTCGGCGGAAGCGAGAAAAGTGGTGAAGAGACAAACGATTCATCAATACCAAAGCATTAATCATCCCCTTTACGAAGTAGAGGGAAAAACTTATTCGACCAAATCCGGTTCCGCCGCTCATTACAGCAAAAACGGGCGAGCGAGTTATTATCACAACAAATTTAATGGTCGCCGCACGGCAAGCGGAGAAGTTTATAATTCCCGCGAATACACTGCGGCACATCGCAGCCTGCCTTTGGGTTCTTACGCCTTAGTCACGAATTTGCGTAATAACCGAAAAGTGGTGGTGAAAATTAATGACCGAGGGCCTTATCACGGTTCCCGAATTATCGATTTATCCCGTGCCGCCGCTTCCGATTTGGGTATGCTCAATTCCGGCGTCGGGAATGTGAAAATTGAAAAATTACATATTGTTAAAAATTAATCAGGATCGTAAATACAGAGATGTTATCAGCAACCCTTAAAAAAACAAAAATTGCGTTAACCGCCGGTTTAATGGCAACGGCATTTGCCGTTTCAGCCGAAGACGCTCAATACGGTATTACTCCGCCTCAGTTAAACGCACAAACATATATTTTGATGGATTATAATTCGGGTGCGGTGCTGGCGGCATTAAATCCCGATCAACGCCAGTATCCGGCATCTTTAACCAAAATGATGACCAGTTATGTGGTGGGCGATGCGATTAAACAGGGTAAAATTCACCCGAATGATCAAGTCACTATCGGTGAGAGTTCTTGGGGTAAAAATTTCCCGGACTCGTCAAAAATGTTCCTGAATCTGAATCAACAGGTTTCGGTTTCGGATTTAAACCGCGGCGTTATTGTGGTTTCCGGTAATGACGCCTGTGTAGCGTTAGCCGAGCATGTTTCGGGTTCCACCGAGCAATTCGTGGTATTAATGAATAAATATGTGCAGCAATTCGGGTTAAAAAATACCCATTTCACCACGCCGCACGGTTTGGATGATCCGAATCAGTATTCTTCTGCGCGGGATATGGCGTTAATCGGCATCCGGATTATTCATGATTTGCCCGAAGAATATAAAATTTATGCGGAAAAGGATTTTACTTTCAACAAAATCAAACAACCTAACCGTAACGGCTTGTTGTGGGATAAAAGCATGAATGTAGACGGCATGAAGACCGGTCATACCAGTCAGGCTGGCTACAATTTAGTGGCTTCCGCAACTAATGCTAATAATATGCGTTTGGTTTCCGTGGTGATGGGCGTGCCGACTTATAAAGGCCGCGAAGTGGAAAGTAAAAAATTGCTGCAATGGGGCTTTAACAGTTTTGATACGTTCAAAACATTAGAAGCCGGTAAAGCCGTGGGCGAACAGCCGGTTTATTACGGTGAAGACGGCGAGGTTGCGGTCGGTGTGTTGCAGGACGGTTTTATTACGGTGCCGAAAGGCCGTCAGGCGGATTTAAAAGCGCGGATGGAATTTACGACGAAACATTTGGAAGCGCCGTTAGCGAAAGGACAAACCGTAGGCAAAGTGGTTTATAGTTTGGACGGAAAAGACGTGGCGAATCTGGATTTGCAAGTGATGAAAGACGTAGGCGAAGCCGGGTTTATCGGTAAAGGTTGGGACTGGTTGGTCTTAACGATAAAAAGTTTGTTTGACTAGCCTTGAAATGCTGATATCCGACACCATTTGTCATTAAAAAAATGAAGCAAAAAACGACCGCACTTTTTATGTAAAAGTGCGGTGATTTTTTTATCTGTTTTGAGGTGATTTTATGACGCAGAAAATGATTAATTTACAAGATGTACCGCAAGCGAAACTGAAAGATTTATTGCAATTTCCATGCCCGTTTACGTTTAAAGTGGTGGGCGCGCATCGTGATGATTTGGTAGACGACGTTATTGCGGTAACACAGATTCATGCAAAAGGAGATTACAGCCCGACTCAACAACGCAGCGCGAAGGGAACATATAATTCCGTTTCGATTGAAATTCTGGCCGTTAATATCGAACAGATTGAAACCCTTTACGCCGAGCTTGCCAAAATTGAAGGCGTGAGAATGGTGTTATAACAGTAATGAATATGCCGTTAATTGTCCGCCGGCTCGGCGTGCGGGATTATAATCAGGTTTGGCAACAAATGCAGGATTTCACCGATCGGCGAGATGAAAATACGCCCGATGAAATCTGGCTGGTGCAGCATCCTTCGGTGTTCACCCAAGGACAGGCGGGAAAGCCGGAACATTTGCTTAACCCGACCGCTATTCCCGTGGTGCAATCCGATCGCGGCGGGCAGATTACTTATCACGGTTTAGGGCAGCAAATTATGTATGTCCTGATTGATATTAAACGCCATAAAGCTTACGGACAGAATTTAAATGTGCGTCAATTAGTGACCGCACTTGAACAATCCGTAGTTAAAACGCTGGCGGATTACGGTATAGATTCGTATCCGAAAACCGATGCGCCGGGCGTTTATGTGCAAGCGGACGGAAAAGAGAAGAAAATTTGTTCACTGGGATTGCGTATTCGTCGCGGTTGTTCGTTTCACGGACTGGCGCTGAATATCAATATGGATTTAAGCCCGTTTCATCATATTAATCCTTGCGGTTATGCCGGACTTGAAATGTGTCAGTTAGCTGATTTTGTTGAAAACGACGAAGCGGATTGCGATAAAGTATCGCCTAAATTAGTTACACACTTTGCTGAAATTTTGGGGTATAATGCAACAAAATTTTAACATTTCAACTTTTTTTATAATTTAGGAAAATTTATGGGTACGCCATTTAAAATGGAACGCGGCGTGAAATATCGCGATGCCGCAAAAACTTCAATCATTAAAGTGACTAATATCGATCCTGATCGGGAATTATTGCAAAAACCTTCATGGATGAAAATTAAACTGCCCGCCAGTTCGGCCAAAATCGATAGCATTAAGAACGGAATGCGTCGCCATGGATTGCATTCCGTGTGTGAAGAGGCGTCATGCCCGAATTTGCACGAATGTTTTAATCACGGGACCGCAACATTTATGATTTTAGGGGCGATTTGTACCCGTCGTTGTCCGTTTTGTGATGTTGCGCACGGAAAACCGCTCCCACCGGATCCGGAAGAACCGAAAAAACTGGCGGAAACCATTCAGGATATGAAACTTAAATATGTGGTGATTACCTCGGTAGACCGTGATGATTTACCGGATCGCGGCGCCGGGCATTTTGCGGATTGCGTGCGGGAAATTCGCGCTTTAAATCCGGGTATTAAAATTGAGATTCTGGTACCTGATTTTCGCGGACGCATTGAGCTGGCATTAGAAAAACTGAAAGATAATCCGCCGGATGTTTTTAATCACAATTTGGAAAATGTGCCCCGTTTGTATCGTGAAATCCGCCCCGGTGCGGATTATGAGTGGTCACTGAAGTTATTGCGTGAATTTAAAACTATGTTCCCTCATATTCCGACTAAATCCGGTTTAATGGTGGGATTAGGCGAAAGTAATGAAGAAATTCTAAATGTTATGCGCGATCTTCGTGCCAACGGCGTAACCATGCTGACATTAGGGCAATATTTACAACCAAGTCGTCATCATTTGCCGGTTGCACGCTATGTTCCGCCTGAGGAGTTTGACGAATTCCGCGAAAAAGCGGAGGCAATGGGATTTGAACATGCGGCATGCGGACCTTTTGTGCGTTCGTCTTATCATGCAGATTTACAGGCAAGCGGCGGGCTTGTGAAATAATGATTATTTTAATAAAGCGGAGAACTTCGGTTCTCCGTTTTTTTATTTGTTAATAACTTATTATAGTTATATTTTGAAATTTGTGACGCTAATCAAACTTTCATTTTTATACCTACTGTTAGGTATTTGTAACCCATTAATAAGCTTAGAAAATATATGGTATTAAGAAAACCTTGATCGAACGCAAACTTTTGTTAAATAATCGTGAAAACCCTTACTAATTTTGTTATTTTTACCCTCGAATAATTTTCATTTTATTCATGTGAATTAATGTAAATATGAATAATTTATATTAAGTGAGCCTGAATAAACCTAAAATTTGTATATAAAAATATAACCTTGGTTATTAATTTTTTAATGGAGTGATTACCGTGAACATTCTCAAGAAAACACTATCATCATTAACGATGATTGGTTTAGGTTTCGCAATGGTAAATTCGGCATCAGCGGAAGATTATCCGAAAACGACACATGAAAAAGCGCAGCAGTTGCAACAACCTTTACCTGAAACGGCCGCCAAACGCGCACCGACTCAAGCGGAATTAACGAAAGCTAATCCCGATTTGAAGATTGATGCCGTTAACGAAAAATTTGCAAAAGATTTCCCTCGTCAATATGAAACCTGGGCAAAAACGGCGGACCAAACGGAATTTCATCGCGAAGTCGAGGATGATCCGCGTATGATCGTGATGTGGGGCGGCTATGCCTTTGCGAAAGAATTTAACTCTCCTCGCGGTCATTTTTATGCTGTGACCGATGTGCGTAATATTTTACGTACCGGTGCGCCTAAAAATGCGAACGACGGTCCTCAGGCGATGGCTTGTTGGACATGTAAAGGTCCTGATGTTCCCCGTTTAATTGCGGAATGGGGAGAAGAAGGCTATTTCAGCGGTAAATGGGCAAAAGCCGGTTCCGAAGTGGTAAACAGTATTGGTTGTGCGGACTGTCATGATACGCAATCCCAAGAATTTAAAGACGGCAAGCCGGCATTACGCGTTGCCCGTCCTCATGTTTTACGTGCGTTGGATACGGTAGGTAAAACCTTTGCAACTTCGGATCGTACCGATCAGCGTGCCGGTGTTTGTGCTAACTGCCACGTTGAATATTACTTCGATAAAAGTACCGGCGTGAATAATGTGGTATTCCCATGGTATAAAGGTCGCGATGTGGACAGTATTGAAAAATACTATGACGAAATCGAATTCAAAGATTGGGAGCATTCCATTTCAAAAGCGCCGATGTTAAAAGCCCAGCACCCTGACTTTGAAGCCTGGTCTATGGGCACGCACGGTAAAAACGGAGTGACTTGTATCGACTGCCACATGGCGAAAAAACAGGATAAAGACGGCAAAGTCTTTACGGATCACCAAGTGGTAGGCAACCCGGTCGTGGATAATTTCCAAAATACCTGCGCGCGTTGCCATGACCAAAGCCAGGAAACGTTAGTGAAAACGGTTGCTCAGCATAAAGCCGATGTTCGCGAAGTTATGATTAAACTTGAAGATCAAATCGTGAAAGCGCACTTTGAGGCAAAAGCCGCCTGGGATGCCGGTGCGACCAAAGAAGAAATGAAAGACGCGTTACAAGCGATTCGTCATGCGCAATGGCGTTGGGATTTTGCAGCCGCCAGCCACGGTATGCACATGCACGCACCGGATGTAGCATTGAAAATTATTGCCGGCGGTTTGGATCGTGCGGCGGATGCGCGTGCTAAATTAGCGGTAATTTTAGCGAAACACGGTGTTCAACAACCTATCAATTATCCTGATATTTCAACCGCTGAGAAAGCCTGGAAAGTCATGGGTATTGATATCGAAAAAGAACGTAAAGACAAAGAAGAGTTCATCAAAACCGTTATTCCGGAATGGAATAAAGAAGCGATTGAAAAAGGTTTAATTTTAACTCCACCGCCGACAACACCGGAAAAATAATGAAAAAACCGACCGCACTTTGACATTAAAAAGCGCTTTGAAGTGCGGTAACTTCAATCAAACGATTAAGGTAACGAAAATGAACTCTGTATTGAAAAAATTTGCAAAGCTCTCGGCCGTATTCGGGGTGATGCTATTTGCGACAACAGTTCAAGCCGAGCAAGCGAAAACTGAAGCAAAACAAGAGTCTCCGGTTGCGTCTTTTGAACAGAAATTAGATAACGTGCGCGATCCTAATCATTATTGCGCGCAATGTCATAATCTTGATGTCGCGAAAGATCAGGCCGTGGGGACGAATCACGCAGGGAAATTCCACGGTGTGCATTTAACCAAAGAAAATCCTGCGACGGGCAAACCGATTACATGTGTAAGCTGTCACGGAAATATCAGTGAAAACCACCGAAAAGGTGTGAAAGACGTCATGCGTTTTGACGGCGATATTTTCAGTGATGAAAAACCGATGTACACAGCCGAAGAGCAGAATCAAGTGTGCTTCTCTTGCCACCGACCAAAAGATTTACGTGAAAAATTCTGGGCGCATGATGTCCACGCCATGAAACTGCCGTGTGCGTCTTGCCATACATTGCATCCTGAAAAAGAAGCAATGAAAGAAATTAAAACGAAAGAACGCGTAAAACTCTGTGTTGATTGTCACGGCGAACAACGTAAACGTAAAGAAGCCGCACAACAAATGACGACCGAACAAAAGGATAAACAATGACAACTTGCTCACGCCGAAACTTTGTTTCCGGAGTGGGAGCATTAATCCTTACGACGGGAACAATAGTTAGTTTAAAGGCACAAGGCGAAAGCGAAAAGCAGGAAAAACCGAAGCGCTATGCAATGGTACATGACGAATCCGTCTGTATCGGCTGCACGGCGTGTATGGAAGCTTGTCGCGAAACCAACCAAGTGCCGGAAGGAGTTTCTCGTTTGGAAATTATCCGTAGCGAGCCTATCGGCGAATTTCCGAATCAGGAATATGAATTTTTCCGCCAGTCTTGTCAGCATTGCACTAACGCACCTTGCGTAGCGGTATGCCCGACAGGCGCCTCTTACATTGATCCGACAACCGGTATTGTTGATGTGAACCGGGATCTTTGCGTAGGTTGTCAATATTGCGTAGCCGTTTGCCCGTATCGCGTCCGTTTTATTCATCCTGTGCATAAAACGGCGGATAAATGTAATTTCTGTCGCGATACCAACCTGGCAAAAGGCAAACAACCGGCTTGTGTGGAAGCTTGCCCGACCAAAGCGTTAACATTCGGTGATATGAACGACAGTAACAGCGCCGTTGCACGTAAAGTTCGCGAAAATCCGGTTTACCGTACCAAAGTACAACTGGGTACCGAACCGAATTTATATCATATTCCATTTGGCAAGGGGGAACATAGATAATGAATGAATATGTACCGTTCCAAACCCCGAACCTCGTTTGGGATAGCTCGATTGCCATTTATCTCTTCTTATTGGGGATTTCATCGGGTGCCGTGCAATTAGCGATTGCTTACCGTCGTAGTAATAAATTGGATAAACCGAATGAAAACTGGATTATCCGTAGCGCGGCGTTTTTAGGCACGATTCCGACTTTAATCGGTTTAACTTTGTTGATTTTCCATTTGGCCCGTCCTTGGACATTCTGGAAATTGATGTTTAACTATCAGTTCAACTCGGTAATGTCGATGGGGGTAATGCTATTTCAAGTTTACATGTTATTCATGGTAATTTGGATTGCCGTTATCTTTAAAGAAGAAATTGACGCACTGATTAAACGTTTCGTGCCGAAACTTCGGTTTGTGACCACAATGATCACAAAAATCGAATGGATTTTCGGCGCATCGGAAGTGATTTTATTCGTCCTGGCCGCCGTACTTGGCGCTTATACGGGGTTCTTACTTTCCGCATTAATCAGTTATCCGATGCTGAATAATCCGGTTTTGCCGGCGTTGTTCCTGGCGTCCGGTACGTCGTCCGGTATCGCCGCCACATTTTTGTGTATTTTACTTGCCGGTAAAATCAAAGGAGACAGCCACGAAGTTCACTTTATCCATAAATTCGAAGTGCCGATCATGGTGACCGAGTTAGGGTTAATCGTGTGTTTCTTTGTGGGCCTATATTTCGGCGGCGGTCAAAAAGTGGTGTCGTTACATAACGCATTAACCGGATTCTGGGGAGCTGTTTTCTGGATCGGGGTAATGTTGATTGGTATTTTGATCCCGCTTGTTGCGAATTTATTTGCCAGCGATAAATTTAAATATAACGCTAAATTCATCATTTTAGTGTCTATTTTCGACCTGATTGGTGTTTTATGCTTACGTTATTTTATTTTATACGCAGGGCAATTAACCATCGCGCAATAAGGTTTTTATTGTAAAATAAGGGCGTTTCATAACGCCCTTTTTTATGAATTCAGATTAACGAAACGATAGACGAAATAAAGATTCATGTTACCCGAACTTGCTTTTTTAGCGCTTGTGATCGCCACGCTCGCTTTTGGTTTATTGGCGATTTGTCCGATGATCGGTAAACCGCAATATGCCTGGAATCTCAGTTATATTTCCGCCACTTTTACCGCGATTTCTATCGGCATTTTGGCATACGGTTTTGTCGTTGACGATTTCTCGGTGGAATATATCGCGGCGCATTCCAATTCTCAATTGCCGACCTTCTTCAAAATCGCAGCGACTTGGGGCGGGCATGAAGGTTCCATGTTATTTTGGTTGTTTGCGTTAAGCGTTTGGGTGGGATTATTCGCCTTTTTCAGTCGCAACATTGATCCGATTATCGCCGCCCGGGCGTTATCGGTTTTGGGATTGCTGTGTTTGGGATTCGGTATTTTTATCATTTTCTTTTCCAATCCGTTTATTCGTCAATTTCCGTTACCGCCGGAAGGTCGGGATCTTAATCCGATGTTGCAGGATGTGGGATTGATTTTCCACCCGCCGCTGTTATACCTCGGTTATGTGGGGTTTGCCGTGAATTTTGCACTTACGATTGCCGCATTAATCGACGGTTATGCTGATGCCGCCATTGCGCGCTGGATGCGTCCGTGGGCGTTAGTGTCTTGGTTTTTCTTGACCGTCGGTATCGTGCTCGGTGCCTGGTGGGCGTATTACGAATTGGGCTGGGGCGGCTGGTGGTTCTGGGATCCGGTGGAAAACGCCTCTTTAATGCCGTGGTTGCTCGGACTGGGCTTATTACACAGTTTGATTGTCACGGAACAGCGGGGCATTTTCAGCTATTGGACCATTTTATTTTCCCTATTTGTTTTTGCTTTCAGCTTACTGGGAACGTTTATCGTACGTTCCGGCGTGCTAACCTCCGTGCATGCGTTTGCCGTGGACGGTGAACGCGGTTCCGCGCTGCTGGCTTTGTTTTTTCTTATGACCGTCGGCTCGCTTACGTTGTTTGCGATGAAAACCGATTTACGTCAAAGTGCGGTCAGATTTTCCGTTGTTTCTAAAGAAACCTTGATGTTATTGGCGAATATTTTATTTGCCGTCGCGATGATCAGTGTGTTTATCGGCACGTTTTATCCGATGTTATTCACTGCCCTGGGATGGGGCTCCATTTCTGTGGGTGCGCCGTATTTCAACAGTATTTTTCTGCCGTTAATCGTGATTTTGCTGATTGCCATGGTGATTGCGCCGGCAACAAAATGGCAAAAAATCGACCGCACTTTTCTGTTTAAACGGCTGGCATGCCTGTTGCCGTCGGCGGTGGCCGCTTACGCTTTGATTCGTTATACCCTGAATCAGGAACCGAGTTTAAAATTTAATTGGACGGCGTTGATTTTACTGAGCCTCGCTATTTGGTTGTTTATCTCTACCGTCTGGGCTAACTGGCGGGCGCTGACGCTGAAGCGCGTAGGCATGATTCTGGCGCATTGCGGTGTGGCGGTGACGGTAATCGGCGCCGTGATGTCCGGTTATTTCGCTGCCGAAATCGGCGTACGCTTAGCGCCGGGACAAAGCCGACAACTGAACGGTTACGAGTTCCGTTATGTGGGATTCAGCAATGAAATCGGGCCTAATTATACCAGTGAAAAAGCCCGTTTCGACGTGGTAAAAAACGATGAAATTCTGACCGCACTTTACCCTGAACGCCGTTATTATGAAGTGCGAACCATGAATATGTCCGAAGTGGGCATTAACTGGGGCTGGCTCGGAGATATTTATATCGTCATGGGCGACAAATTAACCGGCGAAAGCGGCAACCCGGGCGAATTCACTTTTCGTCTGCATTACAAACCTTTCGCGGGATGGTTGTGGTTCGGCGGCGTATTGATGGCAATCGGCGCGTTATGTGCGGCATTAAGCCTGAAACGAAACGGTAAAAAGAAATAAGAAAGGAAATGGTGCCGACTATCAGAATCGAACTGACGACCTACTGATTACGAATCAGTTGCTCTACCGACTGAGCTAAGTCGGCACGAAAGAACGTCGCTTATTATATGAATTTTTGCGGGACGGAGTAACCCTTTTTTCAAAAAAATGTGAATTATGAAGAAAAAAATTATTTTATTTTTACCTTTAGTGTTGATTTTAACCGTTTGTGCGTTGTTATTTGTCGGTTTGCAGCAGGATCCGAAAAAAATTGCCTCGGCGCTGATTGATAAACCGGTGCCGGAATTTTTTCAGGCGGATTTGCAGAATCCCGATCAAATTGTCAGTAATAAAAACCTGCCGAAAACGGCGCATTTAATCAATATTTGGGGAAGCTGGTGCTATTATTGTAAACAGGAACACGGGTTATTGCTGGAACTGGCAAAACAAGGCGTGCAGATTGTGGGCTTGAATTATCGCGATAAACGGCAAAATGCGCTGGAATATTTGCAGCATTGGGGCAATCCTTTTTTGTTTAATATTGATGACAGCCGCGGCAAACTTGCTATGCAGCTTGGTGTGGACGGCGCGCCGGAAACCTATGTGGTGGATAAATACGGCGTTATTCGTTACCGTCAATCGGGTGCGCTTGATCGCAAAATTATTGAAAACGTCCTGCTGCCGGAATTGGAAAAACTGAAATGAGAATTTTATTTTATCTGTTGATTTTGGTCGCAGGCGTCGCCCGCGGCGAAATGGTGGATACTTACCGGTTTAAATCGGTGGAGGATCGCACCCGCGCGGTGGCGTTGGCTAAATCTCTGCGTTGTCCGCAATGCCAGAATCAAAACCTGGTGGAATCCAATTCGCCTATCGCTTACGATTTGCGTCTTGAAGTGTATAAAATGATTGACGAAGGCAAAACCAACGAACAAATTATAGAGGTCATGACATCGCGTTTCGGCAATTTTGTGCTGTATAAACCGCCGTTTCAACGGAAAACCGTATTATTATGGGGATTGCCGGTTCTGTTATTGTTAGCGGCATTGGGCGCGTTATGGCGTTATTCCCGTCAACGGGAAAAAACATCGCCGAAATCTACCGCACTTTCGCCGGAACAAAAGCGGGCGCTGACGGATTTATTAGAGAAAAAACAATGATATTACCTTTAGGCATCTTTATTTTCGCCCTGCTGGCCATGTTGGTTTTTGTGCCTTTCACGGCGAAAATCGACTGGCAGAAAAATTATCGCCGGCAGAAAAATATTGAGTTGTATCAGGCGCAAATGGACGCTCATCCTTCCGCCGAATTAGCGGATGAATTGAGTCAGCGTTTACTCACCGACGAACAGGCGTTGCAGCAAAGCGCACCGTCGAAAGTAAAAAGTGCGGTCAAAAATACCTCTGTTTTTTCCGCATTTTTATGGCTGATATTAATCGTCGTACCGCTTATCTATTATTTTTCCCTTAACCGCTTTGATTACGTGAAACAAGGCGAACAGGCGTTCGCCGATAAACAAAAACAACTTCAAACCGCCACGGCAACGGAAAGAAATACGGATTATGTGACTTCCGTACAAAATAAATTGCGCAAGGATCCGAATGACGCGGACGCCTGGATGGAATTAGGCCAGGCTTACGCGTTGAACAACGAATTCGAACATGCTTTGGTCGCTTATGGCAACGCAGAACGCCTGCGCGGCAGCAAGCCTGAAATTTTGGGCTTGGCGGCGACCGCGCTTTATTATCGGGCCGGACAAAAAATCACGCCGAAAGTGCGGCAATTAATCGATGCCGCGTTACAACAGGATAAGCATGAAACCGCCAGCTTGTCTTTATTGGCGTCGGAGGCTTTTTTGAAAACCGATTACGAACAGGCGATCCGTTATTGGCAGCAACTGCTGGACAGCGGACGACAGGAAGTGGATCGCCGTAAAATTATCGAAACCATAAAAATGGCGGAACAGTTACAGAAAGCGAAAAAATAATGAAGTATTTCAACACGATAATTATTGGAGCCGGCGCGTCCGGCTTATTTTGTGCCGCGCAAATCGGTAAACGGGGCAAAACCGTTGCGGTGCTGGATAACGGCAAGAAAATCGGACGTAAGATCCTGATGTCCGGCGGCGGATTTTGTAATTTCACCAATCTGGATGTCACTCCGCAGCATTACCTTTCTCATAATCCGCACTTTGTTAAATCGGCGTTGGCGCGTTTCAGCCAATGGGATTTTATCGCCATGGCGGCGGAAGCGGGCATTGCTTATCACGAAAAGGAAGACGGGCAATTGTTTTGCGATAACGGCGCGGAAGACATTGTCGCGATGCTGGCGCGCCAATGCGAGCAAAGCGGCGTGCGGATTGTCTTGCGTCAGCAGATTGAGTCCGTGGAACGCGCGGAAAGCGAATCGGAAACGGGCGAATATGCGGGTTTTATGATTCGCGCCAACGGGCAACAGTGGCGCTGTGACAATTTAGTGATCGCCAGCGGCGGGTTATCGATGCCGGGGCTTGGTGCGTCGCCTTTTGGCTATCGGATTGCGGAACAATTCGGTATGAAGGTGTTACCGCCGCGCGCCGGCCTGGTGCCTTTTACTTATCGAGAAATCGATAAATTTTTGACCGCACTTTCCGGTATTTCGTTGCCGGTGACGATTACCGCTCAAAACGGCAAGCGTTTTAACAATCGGCTGTTGTTTACGCATCGCGGAATTTCGGGGCCTGCGGTTTTGCAAATTTCCAATTATTGGCAACCGCACGAATCGCTGACCATTGATTTGTTGCCGTCAGCCAACATTGGTGAGCTGCTGCGGCAAGCCAAAACCGATTCACCGAAAATTCGATTGAAAACCCTGCTAAATCGAGTGTTGCCGAAAAAACTGGTGGATGTTTGGTTGGCGCAAGGGCTGATAGAAGACGAAACTGTGGCAAATTTAACCAAAGTGCGGTCGGAAAAACTGACGGATTTGGTTCATCATTGGTGTTTTCAACCGAACGGCACGGAAGGTTATCGCACGGCGGAAGTAACGCTGGGCGGCGTGGATACCCGTGAAATTTCTTCTAAGACGATGGAAAGTCTAAAGGTGAAAGGTCTGTATTTCATCGGCGAAGTGCTGGATGTCGCCGGCTGGCTCGGTGGTTACAATTTTCAGTGGGCGTGGAGCTCGGCTTATGCCTGCGCGCAAGGCATTAATATGAATTAAATTCATGTTTATTATCAATAAAAAGACGCTATTCAGTCTGATTTTAACTTGTTCTTACCCAGGCTTTTCCTTATAGTGAATGTCATTGAAAATGACAGGCAATATTAAGGAATTTAATGATGACAAACAAAGTTTTACCCTTGCACGCGGATACCGTCGGTTCTTACTTGCGTTCGGCACCGTTGAAAGCGGCGCGCGCCCAATTCGCCGAAGGCAACATTTCTCGGGCGGAATTGACCGCCGTTGAGGATGCGGAAATTGAAAAATTGGTTCAGGCGCAGTTGGCGGCCGGCATTCAGGTGATTACCGACGGCGAATATCGCCGCTCCTGGTGGCATATTGATTTTTTGGAAAATTTAAACGGCATAGAAGGCTATGTGCCGGAGGAAGCTTATAATTTCCGCGGTGTCAGCGTACGTAAGTACAATATTCGTTGTTCCGGCAAAATTTCCTGGAATGACGATCATCCTTTTTTAGACCATTTCAAATCACTGCAGAAAATTGTGAACGGTCGAGGCATCGTCAAATTCACTATTCCAAGCCCGAATCAGTTGATGTATGACTATCAACTGAATACTGCGGTTTATCCGAATAGAGCGGCAATGATGAAAGATGTTCAAAAAGCTTATCAGGATGCGATTAAAGCTTTTTATGCGGCGGGTTGCCGTTATTTGCAGATTGATGATGTGTATTGGGGAACCTTGTGTAATAACAAGGACTTACCTTCATTTCCGGTGGATAAAGCGCAGGCGCTGGAAAATGTTCAGGCGATTTTATCGGTGAAACCGGCGGATATGACCGTCACTACTCATGTTTGCCGCGGTAATTATAAATCTTCCTATCGTTTAACCGGCGCTTACGATCCTATTGCCGACGCCTTGTTTGCGCAAACCGATTATGACGGTTATTTCCTGGAATACGACGATGAACGTTCCGGCGGATTTGAGCCTTTGAAATATTTTGCCGCCAATAAAGGGCGAGTGGTGCTCGGATTGGTGACATCCAAATTTCCGGAGCCGGAAGACAAGGAATTTATCAAATCGCGCATTCGCGAAGCGGCGCAATATGTCCCGCTGGAACGGCTTTGTTTAAGCCCGCAATGCGGTTTCGCCTCTACCGAAGAAGGTAATATTTTGACGGAAGAGCAACAATGGGCGAAAGTTCGTTTGGTGGAAGAAATTGCCCGTGAAATTTGGGGCGAAGATTAAATTCCGGCGTAAGAAAAAAGGGCTGAATCAGCCCTTTTTGTTCGCCGTATCGCAGGATTTGCGACGTAGAATTAAAAAACGTAAGTCATAGGCGTTATTTTCGTCCGCGGGGCGCCATTCTTCATGTTCGATTTCCCATTCCGCCCAATTCAATTCGGGAAAAAAAGTATCGCCTTCAATGTCCGCCTGAATTTGCGTCAGATAGAGCTTATCCGCTTTCGACAAATATTGTTCGAATAATTCCCCGCCGCCAATTAGCATAATTTCATCAAAATCTTTCAAAAAATCGACCGCACTTTCCAGGCTGTTTTTCCAAATTACGCCTTCGTGCGCAAAAGGGCGGCGCGACAACACGATGTTAGTCCGTTTAGGCAACGGACGTCCGATGCTTTCAAAGGTTTTGCGTCCCATAATCACCGGTTTGCCGGTGGTATTCTGACGAAACCAAGCGAGATCCGCGGGTAAATGCCACGGCATTTGATTGTCTTTTCCAATGACGCGATTGTTGGCGGCGGCAACGATAAGGCTGAATAACATAGCTTTCCTTTAAATTAAACGACCGGTCTTTGGCGATAGAATAACAGACGAGGCAGCGCAAGTCCAAAGACTAATGCGCCGAGCAGGAAGCCGGTTTTCACAAAGTTGTCCATCATTTGCTGAAACAATTCCGGCGAAGTGCCGTAAGAACCGATTTGCACAATGGCAATCATCGCTTTGTAGGCGTAAATGCCCGGAATCATAGGAATGATGGCGGCGACGGTGAAAACTTTCGGATGCGCCAAATAATGTTGCGAAATCTGCACGCCGATGAAACCGATTAAGCCGGCCGCCAGAAAGGTCGCCAGCACCAGCTGAACGTCAAAATGCAGCAATAATGTCCGGAAGCTGTGACCGAGAGCGCCTAAAAAAGCGCAATAAATTAAGGCTTTGGGCGGCACGTTGAAAATCAGCGCGAAACCGACGGCGGGAACGGCGGCAAAAATCATGTCGTCCAATAACTGTAAAATCAGTTCCATATTAATTTCCCCATTGCGAAATATTAAGCACGTTTAAAGCAAATACAATTCCCATGCAGGCGCCGAATGTGAGCACCGTTGCCAGCGACCAGCGCGCCAATCCCATGTTAATATGCCCTTTCAGAATGTCGGCGATAGAATTCACCAGCGGGAATCCGGGCACTAACAATAATACGCTTGACGCCAGCGCGATTTGGGGATTGTTGCCAAGGTCAAATTTGAGCGCTAGCCCTGAAATCAGTGAAGCCACAAAGGCGGTGACGGCAAATACGATTAACGGATTAAAATGTCGTTTGGCAAATTCCTGGCGGACGAACATGGCTAAGGCGGAAGCCGCGAAGGTAATGGCAAAAATCGTCCAATCGCCGCCCGCTAAGTGAGCGA
The DNA here is from genome assembly GCF_029577735.1 of Exercitatus varius. Taxonomy (NCBI): domain Bacteria; kingdom Pseudomonadati; phylum Pseudomonadota; class Gammaproteobacteria; order Pasteurellales; family Pasteurellaceae; genus Exercitatus; species Exercitatus varius. Next base: position 31,811 of record NZ_JARQTO010000003.1, read on the forward strand.
AACAGGCGCAGGACAGCCCGATCATAAACACCACTAGCCATCGATTGTAACGTAACGGTTTGATTTGGTTGAGTTTTTCTTTCACCATATTGATGTTATAGATTCTATGCTCGGCGGTAATAATGATGCGTTGCACTTCCGTAATCACCTGCATATTCAAACCTTTATCCAGCACGCGTCTGGTTGTGGTGAGACAATGTCCGTTCAGCAAGGTGGTGATAATGACGGCGTCGGGAGTTAACGCGCATTCTACGCTGTCCACGCCCAACGCCAGTCCCAGTCGCATAGTCATTTGTACCACTTGCGCACTTTCCAGACCGTGTTGCAACTGCAATGCGGCAACTTGAACGCAAAGCCGCGTAATATCCCGTTGTTTCGGCGAAATATCCGTCATTGTTTTTCTCCGTGAAAAGTTTTATCCAGCGCAATTATATGCCTATCTTCGGGCGGATGAAAACGGATCTTACATAAAGATAAAAGGCGGTAAAGTGCGGTCGGATTTTTCGTAATTTTTTCGTGATTTTGGGATAGTTTAGTGCTACTTTAATGGCTCTTTTCTTTCCGGGATCAATTTTTATGGCGCAGAATTGCAAAACTATTGTCGTTAAATTCGGCACGAGCACTTTAACTCAGGGCTCACCGAAATTGAATCGTCCGCACATGATTTCTATCGTGCAGCAAATTACCCGCTTACATCAGGCGGGCTTTCGTATTGTTATCGTCACTTCCGGTGCGGTTGCGGCGGGACGGGATTATCTGAATCATCCACAATTGCCGCCGACGATCGCCTCGAAACAGCTGCTTGCCGCCGTCGGACAAAGTCAGTTGATTCAAACCTGGGAACAGCTCTTCGCCATTTACGATATTCATATCGGGCAGATTTTGCTGACGCGCGCGGATATTGAAGATCGCGAACGTTTTCTGAATGCGCGCGATACTTTGCGGGCGCTGCTGGATAACGGCATTATTCCTGTGATTAATGAAAACGATGCGGTGGCGACGGCAGAAATTAAGGTGGGCGATAACGATAATTTATCGGCACTGGCGGCGATTTTAGTGCAGGCTGATCAGATTTATCTGCTGACCGACCAGCAAGGCTTGTTTGACAGCGATCCGCGCAAAAATCCGGCGGCGAAATTAATTCCCGTGGTGAATGAGATTACCGATCATATCCGTTCCATTGCAGGCGGCAGCGGTACGCAACTCGGTACCGGCGGCATGTCCACTAAAATCGGTGCGGCGGATATTGCAACCCGCTCCGGCATAGAAACCGTCATCGCCCCCGGCAACCGCCCCGATGTAATTACGGATTTGGCCTACGGCAAACCTATCGGCACGAAGTTCACCGTTGCGCCGGAACATTTGGAAAGCCGCAAACAATGGCTGTTTGCTGCGCCGTCGGCGGGACGGCTGATCATTGACGACGGCGCGGAAAACGCCGTGTTGGTTCAGCATAAATCCTTGTTGCCTGCGGGAATCGTGCGCGTGGAAGGTCATTTTTCCCGCGGCGAAGTAGTGAAAATCCGTACTCTCGGTGGCAAAGATATTGCACTTGGTATGCCGCGTTATAACAGCGATGCGCTGACTTTGATTAAAGGTAAAAAATCCCATGAAATCGAACGGATTTTGGGCTATGAATACGGCGCCGTAGCGGTACATCGCGATGATATGATTGTGATAAAATAGATTTTATATTTTTTCCAATAAGAGCAGGGTTGTTTCACCTGCTTTTTTATTTTTCCTCTGTTTTGTTATATTTTTTTTAATAAAATAGCCTGGTGTTTAATTTTATTCCATTTCTTTGTTGACAGTTCGGGCCGATTTACGTTATTAACATATTATTTTAAAAGGAGATAACGGATGCTTGAAATTATACCGACCTCTGAATCGGCGGTTGTTTGTCGTTTGCCGCCGCCGGCCAGTCTTGAAAATCAGCAGCGTTTTTGGGCTTTTGCGGCGCACTTGCGCGAATATTCCCGGATTCGGGAAGTGGTGGTCGGGATGAATAATGTGACGGTATTTGTGCATTATCCTGTTGATTTTGTACGGTTGGCGGCGGATTTGAAAAAAACATGGCAAAAAACGACCGCACTTGACTACCAAAGCCGTCTTGTGGAAATTCCGGTGCGTTACGGCGGACAATGGGGCGAAGATTTGACGGAAGTGGCGGCGTTTCATCATACGACGCCGGAAAACATTGTCGCTTTGCATACTCAACCGGTTTATACCGTATTTATGATTGGTTTTCAGGCCGGGTTTCCTTATCTCGGCGGCTTGCCCGAATCGTTACATACGCCGCGTCGCGCCGAGCCCCGAACGCTCGTTCCCGCAGGTTCGGTGGGAATTGGCGGCAGTCAGACCGGCATTTATCCTTTTGCTTCGCCGGGCGGATGGCGGCTTATCGGCCATACTTCGGTTCCGTTATTCGATAAAAATCAACTGCCGCCGACATTGCTTAAAACCGGCGATCGAGTGCGTTTTATCGCGGAGAAGATTGATTTATGATGAAAATTTTGGATATTCAGGCGCTTGCTTCCGTTCAGGATTTGGGACGTTCCGGTTGGCGGGAACTGGGTATCGGGCAAGCCGGTGCGATGGATCCTTTGGCATTGAAAGCGGGTAATTTGCTTGTTCGTAATGAAGAGAATGCCGCGGCGGTTGAAGTGATTCTCGGAGGAATGACGGTACAATTCGATTATGATACGCCGTTTTGCATCACCGGCGCCTTTTACGAAGCGTATTTAGACGGTGAACCGATTTATTCTTATTGGCGTTATACCGCCAAAGCCGGGCAGATTTTGACATTGGTGCGGGCTAAAATCGGGATGTACGGTTATTTATGTATATGCGGCGGTTTTCAGGTGCCTCATGAATTGGGATCCGCCAGCACGGATAATCGTACGGGCCTTGGCGGAATCGAAGGACGCTATTTACGCCAGGGCGATGCCGTGCCGACTCTGACGCGGCATAATACGTTGTCGACAATCGGAGTCGCTCCCATCGCGTGGCGCAATACGATTTATGCCGTTCCGTCGTCCGAGTATGATGCGTTTACCGCGGAATCTCAACGTTTGTGGTGGCAACGAACCTGGATATTACAGGGTTCCAGCGATCGTATGGGATATCGGTTTAAAGGCGAAAGTTTGCAACTGAAGGCGCCGCTTGAAATGTTGTCGCATGCGATTCAGTTCGGTACGGTGCAGGTTCCGCCGAACGGTCAGCCTATTATTTTAATGGCGGACGCGCAAACGACGGGCGGTTATCCTAAAATTGCCACGGTTGTTTCCGCCGATCTTGGGCGGCTGGCGCAAGTCCGTTTCGGCGGCGAAATTAAATTTTATCTTGCGGATATGCAAACCGTGGAAAAATTGCATAAGGAAAATGATATTTACCTCAATCATATACGGAGAATCGCCTATGAAGCAGATTGATTTAAACGCCGATTTGGCCGAAGGTTTCCCATTTGACGAAGCTTTATTGAAATTGATTACCTCCGCCAATATTGCGTGCGGATTGCATGCCGGCGGCGCGATAGAAATGCGTAACGCCGTCAAGTGGGCGAAAGAAAATAACGTTCGCATCGGTGCTCATCCGGGATTTCCCGATCGGGAAAATTTCGGGCGCAAAAATATGCCGCTAAAGGACGCCGATTTAACGGCTTATCTGCATTATCAACTGGGAGCGTTGCAGGCAATTTGTGATGCGCAGCAAGCGGAATTGATTTATGTTAAACCGCATGGCGCTTTATATAATGAAGCTTCGAACGATCCGCACCTGGCGCAAGTGATTATTCATGCCGTCAGGGAGTTTAATCCGGCGCTAAAATTGATGGGCTTGTCGGGCAGTTTAATGCTGCGTCTTGCGGAGGAGGCGGGATTGGCAACAATTTCCGAGGTATTTGCGGATCGTCATTATCAGTCGAACGGTATGCTGGTACCGCGTACTCAACCCAATGCGATGGTAGGCAGCGATGAGGAAGCCATCATGCAAGTTTGTCAAATGCTGGACGGCACGGTTACCGCCGTAGACGGTTCGACCGTCAGCGTAAAGGCGGAAAGCGTTTGTCTGCACGGTGATAACGTTCACGCGCTGCAATTCGCCCGACAGATTCGTGATGCATTACAACAACAAAAAATCCGCGTCACGGCTTAAAGTATAAAAAAACATACACAACAATACAGGAAGACAACTATGAAAACGGAAAAATCAACTTCTAACATCCGGCATCGTAGAAACGCCGTTTTAGGTGCGGCGTTTTTGATGGCCACATCCGCTATCGGACCGGGTTTTTTAACGCAAACGGCGGTATTCACACAAAATCTGGCGGCGAGTTTCGGTTTTGTGATTTTACTGTCGATTTTGCTCGATATCGGGGCGCAATTAAACATCTGGCGCATTATCGCCGTTTCGGAACGTAAGGCGCAGGATATTGCCAACCTGGTTTTCCCCGGAGCGGGATATTTTTTAGCCGTTTTGATTGTAATGGGCGGATTGGCCTTCAATATCGGTAACGTGGGCGGCGCCGGTTTAGGGCTAAATATACTTACGGGCGTATCGCCCGAAACGGGAGCGGTGATAAGCGCGGTTATCGCGATCGGTATTTTTATCGTGAAAGAAGCGGGCAGCGTGATGGATCGTTTTGCTCAGATGATGGGATTTATCATGATTGCGCTGACCACTTACGTCGCGTTCCGGTCTCATCCGCCCGTCGGCGAGGCGGTGATTCGGACTTTTGTCCCGGAAGCATTGGATCCTATCGCCATTGTAACGTTGGTGGGCGGTACGGTCGGCGGCTATATTACCTTTGCCGGTGCACACCGCTTATTGGACGCCGGCATTAAAGGACCGTCGGCCTTGCCGGATGTCAGCCGCAGTTCCGTTTCGGCTATTCTTATTGCCTCCGTCATGCGTATCGTTCTGTTTCTTGCTGTATTAGGCGTGGTCAGTCAGGGCGTGATGCTGGATCCCAAAAATCCGGCGGTAACGCCGTTTCAGCATGTGGCGGGCAGTTTCGGCGCGATTATTTTTGGCGTGGTGATTTGGGCGGCGTCCATTACGTCCGTGGTCGGAGCGGCATATACGTCCGTTTCCTTCATTTCCGGCTTCAATAAACAGATTGAAGCGAACCGCAATAAATGGATTATCGGATTTATCATCGTTTCTACCGCCGTGCTTGTGACGGTAGGACGCCCGGCGCAAGTACTGGTGTTTGTGGGCGCATTGAACGGGCTGATTTTACCGATAGCGTTGGCGTTGATTCTACTTGCCGCCTATCGCAGCCAGATCGTCGGCAATTACCGACACCCGAAGATACTGGCTGTTATCGGATGGACGGTAGCCGTTTTAATGGCCGTTCTCAGCGCACAAACTTTAGTAAAATATATTTCGACATTAGCGGGATAAATACGAAAAGTGCGGGCAAAAATTCTTTCGTTTTTTTGCCCGCACTTTTGTTTAATTTATTGAAATTAAAGAATATCCAATAATTCCACTTCAAACACCAATACGCTGAACGGCGGAATGGAAGCGCCTGCGCCGCGTTCGCCGTAGGCGAGATTATGCGGAATGGTTAAGCGCCATTTTGAACCCACCGGCATTAATTGCAATGCTTCGGTCCAGCCTGCAATGACGCCGCTCACCGGGAATTCCGCCGGCGTGCCGCGGACCACGGAACTGTCGAATGTGGTGCCGTCGGTTAAGGTGCCGGTGTAATGTACGCGAACGCTATCCTGACGGCTTGGTTTAGCGCCGTTGCCTTCTGTCAGAATTTCGTATTGCAAACCGCTTTCGGTCACGTTTACGCCGGCTTTTTTCGCATTTTCCACTAAAAACGCACGGCCTTCTTCTTCAACTTTTTTGAATTGCGCCTGAGCCGCTTCCTGTGCCGCTTGTTGTAATTGTTGTAACGCCGCCGTTACTTCGTTTAAATCCAGCGCCGGCGGGTTTTGATTCAATACGTCGTAAATTCCTTTTGCTACGGCTTCGGCGGATACGCCCAAACCGCTGTCTGCAAGCTGCTGACCGATTTGTAAACCCACACCGTAACCGCCTTTTTCGGCGACGCTTTCCAATTTTACCGAGTCAAAAATTGACATTGTTTTTCCTTCTTACTTTTTAAAAGCCAATACTTCGCCGACTCGCGTTACGCTGTCGACATCTAAATTTTCCGCTAATTTCACGCGATCTTGCTGGAATAAATTGATGACGGTCGAGCCCAACTGAAATGCTCCCATTTCCTGGCCTTTCGTCAATTTTATCGCTTGTTCGCCGTCATAATCCCAACTTTTCACATGGGTTAAACGCGGCGGATTAATTATTCCCGCCCAAACGGTGCTGATGCTGGCGGTAATGGTGGCACCCACCAGAATTTGTACCATTTTTCCGAATTCGGTATCAAATACGCAAATGACGCGCTCGTTACGGGCGAGTAAGTTCGGGATGTGCTCGTTTAAAAACGGATTCACCGAAAATAAATCGCCCGGCACATAAATCATTTTGCGTAATGTGGCGTCGCACGGCATATGAACGCGGTGATAATCGCGCGGTGATAAATAAGTGGTGGCAAACTCGCCGTTTTTAAAGGTTTCCGTTAATTCTTCATCGCCGGCTAATAAATCGCGCAGGCTGAAACTATGTCCTTTGGCCTGCAACATGGTTTCGTCAAAAATATGTCCGCACTGACTGATTTTGCCGTCGGCCGGCTGACAAAGTGCGGTCGGATTTTCGTCGATTTTGCGGGCGTCGTCTTTTAATTTGCGGATAAAAAATTCGTTGAAGGAAGCATAATCGCTGAAGTTTTCTTTTGCCGCTTCATCCATGTTGATATCGTATTTTTTAGCGAACATTTTAATCGCGAAGTGGGTGACGCTTCCCCATTTTTGTTTGGCAAACCAACCGGCAAATTGGGTGAGATATTTTTGCGGCATCACATATTGGAAGGCAATTTTCAGACGTTTCCAATAACTTAAATCTAAAGTTTTTTCTAATAAATTCATAATCTTCCTCTTTTAAGCGAAAAATAATGCGGGGATTATAACAATATCTGAAGGGAATGTCGCCTGTTGTTGCGGCCGGGATTTGAGGTAATCGATTGCCGGTCTTTTCCCACAAGAAAAGTGCGGTCAAATTTTTTTAAGTTTTTCTTGACGGGTAATATTATTATAAATAATAATTATTCGCGTTTTTATCAAAAACAATTTAACCAAGGAAAAAACATGAAAAAAACACATTTTGCATTGCTGCCCGTGGCGGCGTTTGTGGCGATGTCCGTGCAGGCCGCCGCACCCGAACAATTGGATACTATCGATGTGGTGAGCGATAATTATTCGCCGCAGAAAGAAAATGTTGCCGCCAAGGGTGTGGTAAAAGTGCGTCAGGCGGAGAAAATGTCCGACGTTTTGCGCGGCGTGCCGGGCGTGAATGTGAACGGTGCGCGTTCTATCGTTGAACGTTATAACGTTCGTGGTGTGAGCGAAGAATATTTGAATATTACGGTAGACGGCGCTCGTCAGGAAGGTTATTCCTTCCATCATTCAGGGAATTACGGGATTGATCCTGAAATTTTGAAACGGGTGGATATTGATGTCGGTTCCAATTCCGTGGCGACGGGTGCGGGTTCGTTAGGCGGTTCAATAAAATTTGAAACGGTGGACGCGGAAGATATGTTGGAAGAAGGTCGGAATTTCGGCGGTAAGGTGAAATATTCTTATGGTTCCAACGGCGATTCCAACCAGGGCATGGGGATGTTATACGGGCGTGCCGGAAATTGGGATTTATTGGGCTATTTTAATTATCGTCATCAGGAAAACGGGAAAGACGGTAACGGTCTGAAAAATCAAAATAAAGGGAAAGTTCAGGATTATTTGTTTAAAGCGAAGTACAACTTTGGCGAAAATCATTGGGTGAAAGCGACGGCGGAACATTATACCAATACGGCGGTGAATTGCTTCCGCGCCAATATGGCGATGTGTTTGGGAGATGTCCCGCAACCGGGTGATGCGGGATATATTCAGGCAAGTCACGGTAAAGCGGAATCCGTTATTGAACGTTCTACTTATACTTTGAGCTATGCCTATAATCCAAGTGATAACAACTGGGTGAACATTAAAGCCAATACTTATTATACGGAAACCGAAAATTCTTCTATGAACCGTAAACAAAGTAAAGTGAAAACCGTCGGCGGAACTTTATCCAACCGTTCTGATTTTACATTGGGTATTACCAACCATAGCGTGCTTGTAGGCGGCGAATATTATAAAACCACCGCATTACGTTATGGCGGCGTGGAAACTAATCGTCGTACCGGTCGCATAACGGGTTATCGTCCCGATTATAAACAACATTCCGATTCTACTTCGATTTACGTTGAAGATGCTATCGCTGTCGGTGATTTCGTGATTACACCGGGCTTGCGTTTTGATCATTACAAAGCGGATTTAATCGATCTGGATAAAACGTATCACCGTTTTTCAAAAGCCTTGGGTTTAAAATATCTGGCCACGGACGATTTAATGTTCTTTGCCAATTATACGGAATTGTTTAAAGGACCGGGTTTCGGCGAATTGACACTGGTCGCGCCGGGACGTTATACCGGCAGCCTGGAACCGACGCGCGGCGATAACAAAGAGGTCGGTTTCAATTATAAACATGACGGTATTTTCACTGATGTTGACGGTTTCTCCATCACGGCAAAATATTTCCGTACCGATTACGACAACATTAATCAATCCATCGCTAATCCGGCGGGCGGCGGAAGTATTTATGCCAGCCTGGGCGATGTAAAATTGCGCGGCGTCGAAACTCAGGCCCGTTATTGGATTGATAATTTCAGCGCCCGGGTAAGTTACGCCCGTGCCCGCAGCGAACGAAAAGAGAACGGTTATTCCGCCTTCCCGGATTCCGGCGATCGTTATACTTTCGCGGTTGATTACCGTATTCCGAATATCGGCGTTGAAATGGGCTGGAATACCATGCTTGTTCGCGGTTTAGCTTATGCCACTTCCGCTTCATCGATTACGACGAAAGAAGAATACGCCGTCAGCAACGCTTATGTAAGCTGGGCGCCGACTCAAGTGAAGGGTTTGGAATTAACCTTCGGTATTGATAATATTTTCGATCGCGCTTATAAAGATCACAGTACCCAATACTATGATTCCGTTGACTTAGACCCGGGTCGCAACTACAAACTCAGTGTTTCCTATAAATTCTAGTTTGGCTCGAAAGACGGACGATTAAGTCCGTCTTTTTTGTTTGCGGCGTTTGAAAGCATTAATCGCCCCGTTGAACCCGCCGACAAAGCCGACGTAAAAAAACATTGCGTTTTTTTACCGCACTTTTTACATTATTTCGCGAAATTAGCCGAAAGCGCGGGCAATGTGACGAAATTTAAACTTTACTTTTATAGGCTAAGTGAAGTAGAATTACGACCCTTATTGAGTAAGTTGCTCAGTAATTTTGCAAAATTAACTAACTTATTATCAAAATTTTACTAGAGGTGATGGCATATGCCAGTAATTAAAGTACGTGAAAACGAATCATTTGACGTTGCATTACGTCGTTTTAAACGCTCTTGCGAAAAGGCCGGTATTTTAGCGGAAGTTCGCGCTCGTGAATTCTACGAAAAACCGACGACAATTCGTAAACGTGAAAACGCAACTCGTGCAAAACGTCACGCGAAACGCGTCGCTCGCGAAAATGCACGTAATACACGTTTATACTAATTCGTCACGTTAACGAATTAAAACTCGAGTTCAACAAACCGTGATGCCAGTGGGATCGCGGTTTTGTTGCTTTAAACGCAGGAGAATTTACCATGGCAGGACATATTCCACGGGATTTCATCAATGATATTGTCGCTCAAGCGGATATTGTCGATGTAGTGGGTTCTCGCGTTAAACTTAAAAAAGCCGGTACCAATAATTATCAGGCATGCTGTCCTTTTCATCATGAAAAAACGCCTTCTTTTACCGTCAGTAAAAACAAACAGTTTTATCATTGTTTTGGTTGCGGCGCTCACGGCAACGCACTGAATTTTTTAATGGAATACGACAAACTGGAGTTTGTGGAAGCGGTGGAAGAATTGGCGGCGATGTTAGGGCTGGATGTTCCGCGGGAGCAATATGGCGATCGTAAAAATCAAAAAACGCCGATCGGTTTTCAGGCAAAGCGCGATTTATACGAGCTGATGCAAGATATTGCCACGCTTTATCAAAAACAGCTTACCACGGCGATTCCCGCTCAGGCTTACCTGCAGCAACGCGGTTTATCCGAAGAAATAATCCGTAAATTTGGTATCGGTTATGTGCCGGACAGTTTTGATTTCGTGTTGCGGCATTTCGGACGAACCAAAGAAGAACAGGAACGTCTGTTTACTTTGGGTATGGTGAAACGTAATGAACGCGGCGGGCTTTATGATGCGTTTCGTCATCGCATTATGTTCCCGATTCGGGATCGCCGCGGGCGGGTTATTGCTTTCGGCGGCCGCGTAATGGGAGACGGCACGCCGAAATACCTGAATTCGCCGGAAACCGTGACGTATCACAAAGGGCGCGAACTTTACGGATTATTTGAAGCGTTACAGGCGAATGAATCGCCGGAAATGTTGCTGGTGGTCGAAGGTTATATGGACGTGGTGGCGCTTGCTCAATTCGGTGTGAATTATGCGGTGGCGTCACTGGGCACGGCAACGACGCCCGAACAAATCCAGTTGGTTTTCAGAGCGACGGAACAGGTTGTTTGCTGTTATGACGGCGATCGCGCCGGACGTGCCGCCGCCTGGCGCGCGTTGGAAAATGCTTTGCCTTATTTGGAAGACGGTCGTCAGTTAAAGTTCGTTTTCCTGCCGGAGAAAGAAGATCCCGACAGTTATATTCGTCAGTTCGGCAAAGAAGGCTTTGAATCCTATATTCAAACGGCGCAAACCTTGCATGATTTTCTGTTCGACCATTTACTGCAACAAGTGGATCTTTCCACTAAAGAGGGAAAAAGCAAGTTAGCCGCGTTGGCGGTGCCGCTGATTAATCGCGTAGCGGGCGATATGTTGCGGGTATATTTGCAGAATACGCTGGCGTTAAAGCTCGGTATTATTGAACCGGCCCAAATTGAAAAATTATTTGCCAAAGGCGGACAGCCGGGGAAAAATGCGGTCAAAACGGCGCCGGAAATGAAACGCACGCCGATGCGCGTCCTGGTTGCATTATTGCTGCAAAATCCCGAACTGGCGCAACTGCCTTATACGCTGGAAGCGTTTAAGGAATTGAAAACGGACGTAAACGGCCTGGATTTGTTAGAAAATCTGACCGCACTTTGTCGTGAAAATGTGGGCATTACCATGGGACAGATTCTGGAATATTTCCGCGGTACAAATTATGCCAAGTCCCTTGAAATTCTGTCGGTGTGGGATCATTTAATCGAAGACGACAATATTACCGTCACGTTTATCGATACGCTCGCATTTTTCGCCAATCAATTGCAATCTCAGCGCATAGAGGATTTGATCGCGAAAGATCGTAAACAAGGCCTGGATTTGGATGAAAAACAAGAGCTTGCACAATTATTGAGCCGGGAACGAGCGTAAAACAATTCTAGGTAAACTGTCATAACAATGTTAAAATTTATTTCTTTATCAGAATGACAAATTAATCAAAGGCGGATCACTATGGAGCATAATCCACAATCTCAATTGAAATTGTTAATCGCCCAAGGGAAAGAGCAGGGGTATTTGACTTTTGCGGAAGTGAACGATCATCTCCCTGAAGATTTGGTGGATACCGATCAAATCGAAGACATTATTCAAATGATTAATGATATGGGTATTCAAGTGTTGGAAACCGCACCTGATGCCGATGATCTTTTGTTAAACGAAAATATTACCGAAACCGACGAAGATGCGGTGGAAGAAGCCACGCAAGTGCTTTCCAGCGTGGAATCCGAACTGGGCCGCACGACCGATCCGGTGCGCATGTATATGCGCGAAATGGGCAGTGTGGAACTGCTTGACCGGGAAGGCGAAATCGGCATCGCCAAACGCATTGAAGACGGTATTAACGAGGTACAAAGCGCCATTGCGGAATATCCGGAAGGCATCACTTATTTACTTCACCAATATGCGCAAGTGGAAGAAGGCGGCGTTCGCCTGGCGGATTTGATTACCGGTTTTGTGGATCCGACGGTGGAAGAGGAAAGTGCGGTCGAATTTAGCGAAGATTTATCGGATGACGAAGATGCGGATATCGAAGTGGATGCGGATCTGGACGATGAAAGCGAAGACGAAGAAAGCAACGGCGATAACAACGGTTCCAATGATGACAATGACAATTCTATCGATCCGGAAGTCGCCCGTGAAAAATTCCATGCGTTAAAAGATCAACACGATAAAACCATTGCGGCGATTGCCAAACACGGTCGCGCCAGTGTGAAAGCGCGCGAACAAATGAAAGCGTTGTCCGATATTTTCACTCAATTCCGTTTGGTGCCGCGCCAATTTGATGTGTTGGTCATTCCGATGCGCGACATGATGAAACGCATCCGCATCGAAGAACGCCAAATTCAGCGTTGGGCGGTGGATTATGCCAAAATGCCGAAAGAAGAATTTGTGAAAATTTTCTCCGCGAGCAAAGGCACCAACGACGCCTGGTTAACCAAATTACTGGGCGGCAAGAAACCTTATGCGGAAAAACTGGCGAAATATGCGGAGGATATTCGCGCTTCAATAGCCAAATTACAGAATTTGGAACAGGAAACTCACTTAACTATCGAGCAAATCCGGGATATCGGCGATCGTATTTCTCAAGGCGAATTAAAAGCCCGTCGCGCCAAAAAAGAAATGGTGGAAGCGAATTTACGTTTGGTGATCTCCATTGCGAAAAAATATACCAACCGCGGTTTACAGTTTTTGGATTTAATTCAGGAAGGTAACATCGGTTTGATGAAAGCGGTGGATAAATTCGAATATCGCCGCGGTTATAAGTTTTCGACTTATGCCACATGGTGGATTCGTCAGGCGATTACCCGCTCGATTGCGGACCAAGCGCGCACCATCCGTATTCCTGTACACATGATCGAAACCATTAACAAGTTAAACCGGATTTCCCGTCAGTGCCTGCAGGAAATGGGACGGGAAGCCACTCCGGAAGAATTGGCGGAACGCATGGGCATGCCGGAAGATAAAATCCGTAAAGTGCTGAAAATCGCTAAAGAACCGATTTCCATGGAAACGCCGATTGGTGACGACGATGATTCCCATTTAGGCGATTTCATTGAAGACAGCACTCTTGAACTGCCGTTAGACAGCGCAACGGCGCAAAGTCTGAAAGTGGCGACGCACGAAGTGCTGGAAGGTTTAACCCCGCGTGAGGCGAAAGTGTTGCGCATGCGTTTCGGGATTGATATGAATACGGATCACACGTTGGAAGAAGTGGGTAAACAGTTCGATGTGACGCGCGAACGTATTCGTCAAATCGAAGCAAAAGCATTGCGCAAATTGCGTCATCCGAGCCGCTCGGAAACATTACGCAGTTTCCTGGACGAATAGCGGTTCTTACATTTGTTAAAATCCACCTTTATAAGGTGGATTTTTGTTTTTCGACGGTTTTTTGTCCGGCTTGACGAGCTTGTTTTTGCGCTTTTTTCTGTTCCCGCCGCATGCTAAAAAAATCACTCAATTTTTGCCCGCACTTTTCCGCTAACACGCCGCCGGTTACTCTGATGACGTGATTCATTTTATAATCTTCAAAAAAATGAAAACGGGAACCGACCGCGCCGGTTTTCTCATCAGCCGCACCGAAAACCAGCCGTTTAATCCGACTGTGTAGAATCGCGCCGGCGCACATGGTGCAAGGTTCCAGCGTGACGTAAAGGGTGCAATTCAATAAGCGGTAATTCTGAATTTTCTCCGCGCCCTGACGTAACGCCATAATTTCCGCATGCGCCGTCGGATCACTGCGGGTAATCGATAAATTCCAGCCTTCACCGATAATTCGGTTGTTCTCATCCACCAGAACCGCGCCTACGGGAATTTCACCCGTTGCCTGCGCTTTATCGGCAAGCGTAAGCGCGCGGTTCATGAAGAATTCATCGAGAGAAATTTGATTTTCGGGTATTGATGTGTTCATAGTTTTTTTATTTTAATCACTTACTTTCTTTGCTTCGCCAAAGAAAGTAAGCAAAGAAAGGCGCCCCCGTTTTGCCTTATTTCCTGAAAATACTTAAATTTGTTTCACGAAAATCTTGTAAACTCGCTACGCTCAGACAAACAAGATTTTCTATAAATTTAACCATTTTTAGGCGGCAAAAAGGGGAAAGTGCCGGCGTATTAAAATGATAGCCTTTTCAACGAATTATAAAAAACATTCAGAAATTTAACCGCACTTTTATTATCACGCTCTAAGAGGCCCCGTCTGAGGCGCCTGATCGACTTGAAATTTTCAGGAAAAGAAGTTTGTTTGAGCGTAACGAGTTTACTTATTTTCCGTCAAGAAAATTTCAACCAAACGAAGAACGGCACCGAAGTCGGGGGCACTTTCTTTTGCATACTTTTCTTTGTGCAAGCAAAGAAAAGTATGGAACCTTTGGCGAAGCAAAGAAAGTAAGAAATAAATTTATACCGAAAACGGATATTTAATCGGCTCGTGGCATTCATATCCCACCACCTTAAAATCATCCATCGTCACCCAGGTTTCCAAATCTTTTAAGGTTTTAATATCCGGATTAATTTCCAGTTTCGGCGATGGGAACGGTTGGCGTTTGAGCTGCACATCCCGCATTAATTCCAGCTGATCCTCATAAATATGCGCGTTGACGATTTTATGGTACGCCTGTCCGGGCTTTTTGCCGGTAATCTGCGCCATTAAGGCTAAGAAAGTGAAAACCTGAATTTGGTTGAAGTTCAGGCCGAGCGGCACGTCGCAGGAACGTTGATAGCTGGTTAAATACAGCGTGTCGCCGAGTAATGAGAAGGTGTGATTGTACATGCAGGGGCGCAGGCAACCGAGATCGAATTCGCCGGGATTTAAGAAGGTTAAAATTTCACCGCGATCGTCAATCCCGCGGCTGAGATCATCCACGATTTTGCGCAGTTGATCCACGGTTTCGCCGTTGGGTTTACGCCATGCGCGCCCTTGTACGCCGTAAACGCGTCCCATATCGTCGGTGCCTTTACGGGCGGGATTGTTTAACCAGGCTTGATTTTCGTTGGCGTTGGCATCCCAGGTTTTCGCGCCGAGTTTGCGGAAATCCGCCGCGTTATCGTAACCGCGAATGTAGCCCAGAAATTCGGCGATAGCGGCTTTCCAGTAGCTTTTGCGGGTGGTAATAATAGGAAATTCGTTATCTGCCACGTTATAGGTTAAATCGGCGTTAATCACGGTGAGGCAGCGTTTGCCCGTGCGTCGGTTTTCCACCCAGACGCCTTCATCCACGATACGCTGACATAAATCTAAATATTGACGCATAAAAAAACTCCTTATTTTTTGACCGCACTTTTATGTGAATACGCCCAAATCATGACAGCGATGCCGATAATGATCATCGGCAGCGACAGCATTTGTCCTCGCGTAATCAGATCGCTTGCCGTGTTGACGTGATGATCGATTTCGCGTACGTACTCCACTAAGAACCGGAACAAGCCGTAGCCGATTAAAAACAGACCGGAAACCGCGCCTTGAGGCCGGGACCGACGGATAAACAGATTCAGAATGATAAACAGCAACACGCCTTCCAGCAGCATTTCGTAAAGTTGTGACGGGTGCAACGGCACATCGCCGGTATAACCGTAAGGAAACATCGCCCAAGGTACGGCGTCGGGATTTTCCACCGGACGACCCCAAAGTTCGTTATTAATAAAGTTTCCGAGGCGGCCCAATCCTAATCCGAACGGAATCAGCGGTGCAATCAGATCGGCGGTTTGCCAGAAACTGCGTTTTTGGCGGACGGAAGTCAGAATCATGGCGATAATCACGCCGATTAACCCGCCGTGGAAAGACATGCCGCCTTCCCAGATGCGGAATAAATAAAGCGGATCCTGTAAAAAAATATCGAAATTATAGAAAAAAACATCGCCGATTCGTCCGCCCAAAATCACGCCGGCGAAGCAGTTGTAAAGCAATTGCTCGAATTGATCTTCGGTCCAGGCGCCTTGTGATTTTCTCACCCGGCGTAAACCCAACCAGTAAGCGAAGGCAAAACCCAATAAATACATCACGCCGTACCAGCGCAGGCTGATGGGCCCGATAGAAAAAATAACCGGATCGATGTAAGGAAGATGAATAAAATTTGTCATAAAAATCCTGAAAATAAATTCTGTTTATGCAATAAACATTTTAACGGCAATCAGCAGTAAGAAAACGGCAAAATAACGTTTAAGTCTGGCGACCGGCAGATTGGTTGCGGTCATTGCGCCGAATTTGGTAGTAAACATGGAGGTTGCCACAATACCTAACATAGCCGGCAGATAAACGTAACCCAGGGACCATTCCGGCATATTGGCGTTGTTCCAGCCGCTGGTGATGTAACTTAAGGTGCCGGACAATGCCAACAACATGCCGCAGAATGAAGAAGAACCGATTGCCTGCTTCATTTCGTAACCGCGGCTGTTCAGAAATGGCACGATAAAACCGCCGCCCCCGATACCTGCGCCGCTGGATAAAACACCGATGACGGAGCCGCCGATAATAGCGGCCTGCGTGGTTAGCGGTTTGTCGCCCGTTTTGGATTTAACGGATAAAACCATTTTGGCGGCAAGATAAACCACTAATGCGGCAAATATTTTACTTGCCAGCTCGCGCGGCAGGTTGCTGATAAATAAGCTCGCCAGGTATGTGGCGATCATAATGGACGGTGCAAACACTTTCAGCGACGACCAGCGAATATTGCCTATTTTATAGTGGTTATAGGCGGAAGACGCGCCCGTTACGATAATGGTGGCGAAAGATGTGCCCAGCGCGGTCGTCATTAGCAGAGAATCCGGTACGCCGGCCAGCGGAAGCAAATAAACCAGCACGGGCACAATCACCAATCCCCCGCCGATACCGAACAAGCCCGCCAGAAAACCGACTAAACAACCAACCGGCAGGCAAATTAAAAATAACGTTATCATCTGCGTTTTTTCCCTTTTTTATTTTGAGGGGCGTATTTGTGGTAATAGGGTTGCTTTTTGCCGGATTCCGCCTTTCCGGCTTCGTTATGTTGAAAAAGTGCGGTCTCATTTTTGCTCGGATCGAATAAAAATTGCGCAAATTCTTTCATTGCCCGGCGATATACATCGCGTTTAAAGGAAACCACCTGACGAACGGAATACCAGAAGCTGACCCAGCGCCAGCCGTCGAATTCGGGAGATTGCGTACGGCCCATATCAATTTCTTTTTCATTACAAAGTAACTGCAACAGAAACCAACGTTGTTTCTGCCCGATGCAAACGGGTTTACTGTCGTGCCGCAATAGTCGTTTCGGCAATTTATAACGCAGCCATTGCTTCGAAGCGTAAAGAATTTTGACGTCTTTTTTCTGCAATCCCACTTCTTCAAACAATTCGCGATACATCGCTTGTTCGGGCGTTTCGCCTTCGTTGATGCCGCCTTGCGGAAATTGCCAAGAGTTTTGCCCGTACCTTTTTGCCCAAAGCACTTGTCCTTTGCGGTTACAAATCACAATGCCAACATTAGGACGGTAGCCATCGAAGTCGATCACTATCCTTCACCTTAACTGTAAAAATTCATAAGCATGAATTATGTCATAGCAGGCGGATTTCGCCAATACTGTATGCGGTTTATCTCGCGCCATTCTTCGTATTGTGGATAAATTTGGGGATAATTGGGAGATAGAAAATTCCGATCCCGCCGAAGATTCGGAAAGTAACGGGGTTCCGAATATGGTTATCTGAAATTTAAAGCAAAAATTGACCACACTTTTTATCGGGAAAAGGACGATATTTCGCTCGGATTTTGACCGTTCGGGAAGCGGGAAAAGCCATTTATGAGTTATTCAGTTTTTTTGTGGATAAGGTTGTGATTGAAGTCGGGAAGAACACTGTAAAATATTCTCGGTTGAAGGGGCTTGGTTCTAAATATAGAAATAAAATCAATAAGTTAAACCTGAAGTGATGAGCCGGAAATTTTTCCCGTTTAGGCCGGATTAGCGCCGGTCAAAAAATAACCGATTTTCACCGGGCGGATTTTTCTCCGCCGTACGCGGAAAATTATCGCAAACGATTACGTTAGCTGATACAATACGCCACAAATTTTTTACTCACCTAATCTTTAGAAGGAAATTTACCGTGAGCAAACAATCTTTAAGTTATAAAGACGCGGGCGTCGATATTAACGCGGGTAATGAATTGGTCGAACGCATTAAACCGCATGTGAAACGCACCACGCGTTCGGAAGTGATTGGCGGTTTAGGCGGATTTGGCGCATTGTGCGCTTTACCGACCAAATATAAAGAACCGGTGTTGGTGTCGGGGACTGACGGGGTGGGAACCAAACTGCGTTTGGCTATTGATTTGAAAAAACACGATACCATCGGAATCGACTTGGTTGCCATGTGTGTAAACGATTTAGTGGTGCAAGGCGCCGAGCCGTTGTTTTTCCTGGATTATTATGCCACCGGTAAATTAGACGTCGATGTGGCGTCCGATGTAGTAAAAGGCATTGCGGAAGGCTGCGTGCAATCCGGTTGTGCGTTAGTGGGCGGCGAAACCGCAGAAATGCCGGGCATGTATCATGAGGGCGATTACGATTTGGCGGGTTTCTGTGTCGGCGTGGTGGAAAAGTCAAAAATTCTGGACGGCTCTAAAGTGCGGGCGGGAGATGCGTTAATTGCATTAGGTTCAAGCGGCCCGCATTCAAACGGTTACTCGTTAGTGCGTAAAGTAATTGAAGTGGCGGGCGTGAATCCGGCGACCGAACAATTAGCCGGTAAACCGTTGGCGGAACAGGTGTTAGCGCCTACTAAAATTTACGTTAAATCCGTACTTGAGTTAATCGAAAAAGCGGAAGTGCACGCCATTGCCCATTTGACCGGCGGCGGTTTCTGGGAAAATATTCCGCGCGTGTTACCGAAAGATGTGAAAGTAGTGATCGATGAAAGCAGCTGGGAATGGCAGCCTGTGTTTAAATGGTTGCAACAACAGGGCAATATTACCCGCCATGAAATGTACCGTACGTTCAACTGCGGCGTCGGCATGGTGATTGCGTTGCCTGAGACGGAAGCGGAAAAGGCGTTGAACGTTTTGCGCACGGCCGGTGAAAATGCTTGGTTAATCGGCCGGGTCGAACCGTTGAATGCCGGAGAAGAGCAAGTCATCATTCGTTAATGGAAAAATAATTTAACAAAGCCCGATCTCCGGATTGGGCTTTTGGTTTTAATAATGAAAAAAATTGTCGTATTAATTTCAGGAACGGGAACGAATTTACAGGCGCTTATCGATGCCTGTGCGGCGGGCCGTATTAATGCCAGGGTGGCGGCGGTCATCAGTAATCAGGCTTCCGCTTTGGGTTTGGAACGGGCAAAAACTGCGCAAATTCCTACCGCACTTTTTATCCGTCGGGATTTCGCCGATCATGCGGCGATGGACCAAGCCATCGGGGATTATATCGAAAAGATCGGCGCGGATTTAATCGTGTTGGCGGGTTACATGAAAATTCTGAGCGAAGGTTTCGTTACGCGCTTTGCAGGGAAAATTCTTAATATTCATCCGTCATTATTGCCGAAATATAAAGGACTGAATACTTATCAACAAGTGCTGGACGCCGGCGACAGCGAACACGGTACCAGCGTGCATTTCGTCACGCCGGAACTGGACGGCGGCGCCGTTATTTTACAGGCGAAAGTGCCGATTTTCCCCGGAGACGACATTTCGGATATTGAAGCGCGGGTCAAAACCCAGGAATTGCAGATTTATCCGTTGGTAGTGAAGTGGTTTATCGATGGGCGTTTGCAGGAAATTCAAGGCAAAGCCTATTTAGACGGCAAATTATTGCCGGAAAACGGCTATGCCGACGAATAATTTCATAAAGTGCGGTCATTTTTTATCGGATTTTTGATATAGTAATACGGTCTTTGACTTATTAACCTTTGGAGAACGCATTGGTATGGAAAAAATCATCATTGATGAAGACCAGTTTATGCGCACGATTTCACGAATTTCCCACGAAATTATTGAAAAACACGAGAATTTAAACGAACTCGTAATTGTCGGAATTAAACGCCGCGGAGCGGAAATTGCAGAATTAATTAAGCGGAAAATCAATGAGTTAACCGGTTCTCAAATTCCGTCTATTGATTTGGATATCACTTTTTATCGCGATGATTTGGAATATGCCGAACCGAGCAGCCAATCGCCGGTGTATAACGGTTCTTCCGACTTCATCAGCGTGCAGAATAAAACCGTGATTTTGGTGGACGATGTGCTGTTTACCGGCAGAACCATTCGTGCGGCCCTGGATGCTTTAGTGGATTTCGGGCGCGCGTCCAGAGTGGAACTGGTGATTTTTGTGGATCGCGGGCATCGCGAGCTGCCGATTCGTGCCGATTACGTAGGAAAAAACGTACCGACCAGCCGCAGCGAGAAAGTGCAGGTGCGTACGATGAAGTTTGACGGTTGTTATGAAGTGGCTTTATTGCCGCGATAAGGAACTTTTTCCGCCGTTTTTTCTCTAATAAGCAAATTTATTAACTTATATCTGGTATAGTTTATGAAATTAGGATATTTAAAGGCTATTGCCATTTCCGCAGTAGGATTGTTTGCCGTTGCAACCGGCGCTCAGGCGATTGAACAGGTCGTGGCGACAGTGAACGGCGAACCTATTTTGGAGAGTCAATTACAACGGGCGATGGGAAAACGGGCGAATACCGAAAGCAATCGCCGCGCCGCTGTAGATAAAATTATCGATGATATGTTGGTGCAGAAAGCCATTAAAGAATCGGGCGTTAAAGTGAATCCGGCGCAAGTGGATCAAATCGTGCGCAATATCGCGGCGCAAAACGGTTTAACCTACGGGCAATTACTGGACGCATTGGATTATCAGGGCATCAGCTTGTCTCAGTTCAAAGCGAATATTTCCAACCAAATTATGATGGCGGAAGTGCGTAACCGCAGTATCGGCAAAAGTGTGGACGTAAGTCGCGAACAGGTGGAAGAATTAAGTCAGAAAATGTTGCAGCAGGCGAAAGCCAGCGGTAATCCGAAAGCGGTCACCGCTACCCAATACAAAGTGCGTCACATTCTGTTGAAGTTGAATCCGCTGTTAAACGATGAACAGGCAAAAGCGCAGTTAAACCAAGTACGGACGGATATTCAAACCGGTAAAACCACCTTCGCGGAGGCGGCAAAAAATTATTCGAAAGACTATCTTTCCGGCGCCAACGGCGGTGATTTAGGCTTTGCTTTCCCGGAAAATTATGTGCCGGAATTCGCTAAAGTGGTGAAAACCACTAAACAAGGCACGATTTCCGCACCGTTTAAAACCGAGTTCGGCTGGCATATTCTGGAAGTGACGGATACTCGCCAAGGGGATATGACGGATGTAGCCTACCGTCAAAAAGCGTACGAAACCTTGGTTAACGAGCAACTTCGCGAATATTCGAAAGATTGGGTGAAAGCGTTACGCAAGGGCGCAGAAATCAAATATTTAACGAAGTAATTTAATCGGGTTCTTAACCAAAAGGATTACACGAATTTTCTCAGTGGGCGGGTTTCGCCCACTCTTTTTTATTTTTAAGCATAATTATTATGAACAATTCCAAACGACACCTGGGACATACCGCCCGCAAACGGTTCGGGCAAAACTTCTTACATGACGACAACGTTATTCAAAGCATTGTCGCCGCCATTTATCCGCAAAAAGGACAATTTCTGGTTGAAATCGGTCCCGGTTTGGGCGCGTTAACCGAGCCGGTCGCCGATCAACTTGATCGCTTAACCGTGGTGGAACTGGATCGCGATTTAGCCGAGCGTTTGCGTCATCATCCGTTTTTACATCAAAAACTGAATGTAATTGAAACCGACGCCATGCAGTTTGATTTCGGCAAATTATATGAAGAACAAAATCTCGCCCGGCAAGGCTTGAAATTACGCGTATTCGGCAATTTGCCGTACAATATTTCCACGCCGTTAATTTTTCATTTACTGCAGTTTCACGACAAAATTCAGGACATGCACTTTATGTTGCAAAAGGAAGTGGTGAAACGCTTATGCGCGGCGCCGAACAGCAAAGCGTACGGTCGCCTGACCATCATGACCCAATATTTTTGCCGGGTGATGCCGGTGTTGGAAGTGCCGCCCACCGCTTTCAAACCGGCGCCGAAAGTGGATTCCGCCGTGGTTCGTTTGATTCCGCACAAGGAATTACCGTATCCGGCGAAAGATTTGTATTGGCTTAATCGCGTGACAAGCCAGGCGTTTAATCAACGCCGTAAGACGTTGCGCAATGCGCTTTCAACGTTATTTTCGCCTGAAAATCTGACCGCACTTGGCGTGGATTTAACGGCGCGCGCTGAAAATTTAACCATTGCCGATTATGTTCGCCTGGCAAACTGGCTGCACGATAATCCGCCTGAGCTTGACAGCGACATCGGCGAAATCTTGGATACGGAAGCATAAAATATGTCCGCTTATTTTGTCGGCGATCTGCACGGCTGTTTTGACGAACTGCAAATGCTACTGGAACGGGTTCGGTTTGATCCCGCCAAAGATAAACTTTATCTCACCGGCGATCTTGTCGCCCGCGGCGAGAAATCGCTGGAATGCCTGCGCTTTGTGAAGAATCTCGGTTCATCGGCGCAGACGGTGTTGGGTAATCATGATTTGCATTTGCTTGCCTGCGCGTACGGCATTAAAAAAGTAAAAACTCGCGATAATTTGACCGCACTTTTTGCCGCGCCGGATTTTGATGAATTAATAGATTGGCTACGCCGTCAACCGTTATTTGTGCATGATGAATCTTTGAATTTCAGCCTGGTTCACGCCGGCATTTCACCGGATTGGGATGTGGCGACGGCGCAGGCTTGCGCGCGTGAAGTGGAAACGGTGTTGCGGCAAGGGGATTACCGCGCCTTATTGCGCCAAATGTACGACAGCCGTCCCGAACGTTGGTCGTCGGATTTGCAAGGAATTGAACGTTTACGTTACAGCATTAATGTTTTCACCCGCATGCGTTTCTGTTATGCGGATCATCGTTTGGATTTCGACTGCAAGCTGCCGCCGGAGCAGGCGCCGTCGGAATTAATGCCTTGGTTTGCCTGCGACAATCCGCTGTTTAAAACCGAAAATATTATTTTCGGCCATTGGGCAAGTCTGGTGGATTATTCGACGCCGGCTAATATTTATGCGTTGGATACGGGCTGCGCCTGGGGCAATCGCATGACGCTGTTACGCTGGGACGACAAACGAATTTTCAGTCAAAGTGCGGTCAAAAAAAGCCACGTTTTTTGAACCTTAGCTTTGCCAACGGTAGCGAAGCCATAAATAATCGCACCGGCGATTACACATAAAAATCACGGAGTTTTTGCATGATTTCCGAAGCAAGCTGTCAATTATTCGATATTCCGTTTTTTCAATTCGCCCAGTTGAAAAAATATTGCCCTGAAGACATTCCCCGTATTAAAGCGGATTACAAACGGGAATGGAACGAATGGAAAAACTGTATATTGCAGGTTTCGGCGCGGCTCGGTTCGCCTTTTGCCGAACCGCATATCGAAAAATGGTGCAACGGTTGGCAGGTGCGCGCGCACTTCTTTGCCTATTTCAAATATGAATTTAACAAAAATTCCGCCGCGATTTTGTCGGTGTTGTTGAATCGCCGCCGTTTGCAGGTCAGCCTGGATTGGCATTGTTATCGCGCGGAGCGTTCGCAAATCAGCGTTCAGCAATACAATCAATGGCTGGATAATTTCGATTTCCGGCAATTCGCCGAGTTTGATATTTGGCGCGGCGATAAAAGCGAATATGCGGATTTCCGTCGGGTAAAACAACTGACTCAATCCGACTTGAATTTGCGTTCCGACGAGGATTTCTGGTGCATCGGCAAAAATGTGGAGAAAGCCGAACTGGCTCATCTTGACGTGGTGAATTTTATCAGCCGCACCATTCGAGAATTATTGCCGCTGTATGAAAAATGTCATCAATAAAAAACTTCGCAAAAAATGACCGCACTTTATCCCGCTTATCTCATTTTCTTTTCTGAAATTTTAAGCTATTCTTAACAGCGGTTCATTCTGTCCTCAGCGCTGAACCTGAATATAACAAGTTTTGTTTGTTTACTTCTCTAAGGACTTTCCATGAAAAAACTGATTTTAGCCGCCGCGCTTTCCTCTGTTGCGGCGTTGGCCCAGGCGCAAACCTCACCGAATACGACAACGCACACTTACGAATTTACCCAACGCTACGATTTGCAGGTGCCGAAAGGCTCGAGCGGCGAAACCAAATTGTGGGTGCCGTTGCCTTTCAGCAATGATTATCAGGAGGTGAAATCCGTCGAATTTGACGGTAACTATCAACAAGCCTATATCACGGAAAACAACCGATACGGTGCTAAAACCTTGTTTGCCGTGTGGCAAAAAGATGCGGCTAAACGCGATTTAACGGTTAAGCTTGTCGTCGAAACCAAAGATCGCGAGCCGATGAAACAAGGTCTGTTGAAAGATTATCAAGTTCCTGAAAAAATTGAATATTCCGTGGATGTGCAGCAATATTTACAACCGACTCAACACATCAAAACCGACGGCATCGTCAAGCAGTTCGCCGATAAAATTACGGGCAAAGAAAACAATCCGTTGAAAAAAGCCGAGCTGATTCACCAATGGATCGTTAACAATATGGAACGGGACAATTCCGTTTTAGGCTGCGGAGACGGCGATGTGGAAAAAATCTTAACCACCGGCGCGTTAAAAGGCAAATGCACGGATATTAACTCCGTTTTCGTGGCTTTAGCCCGCGCTTCCGGCATTCCGGCGCGTGAAATTTTCGGTATCCGTTTAGGTCGAGCGGTGAAAATGGGCGAATATTCCCAATCCGCTTTCGGCGGCGCAAAAGATAAGGTTGCCAATGAAAACGGCGGTCAACATTGTCGAGCGGAATTCTATTTAGCAGGCTTCGGCTGGGTGCCGGTGGATTCTGCGGATGTGGCGAAATATCGCTTAACCGAGAAGAAATCCGCGGAAGATAAGGATACTCAAGCGGTTTCGCAATATTTGTTCGGAAACTGGGAAGGCAACTGGATGGGCTTTAACCACGCGCGGGATTTCAATCTTTATCCAATGCCGGAATTGGCGCCGCTGAATAACTTTGGCTATCCTTATGCGGAAGTGGGCGGCGATCCGTTAAATTCTTACGACGCCAAAGAGTTCGGTTATGAATTCACCTCAAAAGAGCGCTAACGCCAAATTCTGGGCGATGTGTACCACGGCGCTGGCTGCCGCCGTGGCTTCGACTCTGTGCTGTATCGGGCCGCTGCTTTATTTGGCTTTCGGCGTGTCTTCCGCCTGGTTGGTGCAGCTAAGCGAATACAGCTATTTGCAGGTGCCCATGCTGGTGATTTCTCTGGGCGCTTTCGGCTACGGATTCTGGCTGCTGAATTTTTCCGATAAAATCATTTGCACTAAATATTTATCCCGTCGAACATTGCGGATTTTATATTGGATAATGGCGCCGGTGATTCTCTTTTTCTTAAGTTATCCCTATGTTTTACCTTATATTTTGGAATTTTTAGAATGAAAAAAACGTTACTTTTTGTGACCGCACTTTTGTTGTCGGGTAACGGTTTTGCCGCCGAACGCAAGGTGACGTTGCATATCGAAGAAATGAACTGCCAGCTTTGCGTTTATTTGGTGAACAAGGAACTGCGCAACCTTGACGGCGTGGTGTCCACCAAAGCCGATTTCAACACGCGTCTGGTGAAAGTGGTCGCCGATGAAAAAGCCACCGACGAAATGATGATCAACGCCATTGATAAGTTGCATTATCATGCGGTAGTGAAAGAATAATGTAAGCCTTGGTTATTCTTTGTAAGATTAATATTCATCCGGTAAGGCTTGAGTAATATTAGGCAAATTTACTCGAAAAAGCATTTCGATTCATTAAACTGGAACAACTTTGTTCTGTCCTATTCGGCAGAAGTCATTATGACGAAAGGTAAACAAAGCTGATTAATGACCTCGTTTTTATCCGTTTAAAGATAAAACGTTAAATTGGGAAGCCGGTTTTAATGATTGCCAGGAAAGAATATTATTACGGATTAGATCAACTCAGAGCGTTGTTGATGTTAATTGGCGTGTTGACTCATGCGGCGTCGATCATCAGTCCTTTTTATCAATGGAATTATCACAGCGAACGATATCAGGATGCGTTAATTCATAATATCGTGCATGTCACGCATTTCTTCCGAGTAGAAGCGTTTTTCTTAATTGCCGGTTTCTTTTCGGCCATGGTGTTAGTGAAAAAAGGCAAGCGTTATTTTTTAAAAGGCCGCTATTTGCGGGTATTGATGCCGCTGATTTTTTCTATTCTGTTAATCAATTCTTTTGAAGTTTGGTTTGTGGTCGGGCATGGCATTACTTCCCGGGAAAATATCGGTATCGGGAATTTTATTGTGCATTCCTGGTTTTTATTAACCTTAATGATAATTTCGTTAATTTGTTTATTGCCGATAGATAAATTCTTCGCTTATTTAAGCCGATTTAACGGGTTTGTAAAACTGGGATTATTGGTTTTTTATATGTATCTGCCTTTCAGCGTTAAGTTCGTTTTGAATATGTTCGTTCCTATGGCGGAGCATTCGTTGTTTTATTCATTGTACGGCTATCTGATAGAAAAAACGCTGTATTACAGCATTTACTTTTTCATCGGTTATCTGATTTATCGCAATGAAGCGATTCGCGGATTTTTTCATAAAAAATCGGTTAAAACTTTTTTGTGGATTATCGCCATAGCGGGCTTAAGCTATCAAACCTTTAGCGTGAGTGAAGTAAAAGAAAATCTGCCGTTCGCCATGCGGGCAATCAATATTTGTATTCAGCATGCGTCGGCCATTTCAGTCAGTTTGTTATTATTCGATTTCTTTTTTAGTTCGTCTTTTCCGCCTTCCCGCGCCGTCGCGTTTTTAGTGCGTTCCGCAATCATCGTGTATTTGTTTCATCATCCGGTTTTGATTGTTTTAGGCTATTATTTTGACGTTCCCGGCATGACACCGTTCGTTTATTTCATGTTATTGGTGACGGCCGGTTACCTGTTGTCTTTTATTTGCTATCTCATCGTTAACAGTATGCCGTTAACGCGGTTTATGTTCGGTTTGAAATAACGCCGTAAGCGGATTTGCGATTGCTTCGGAAATAGGCGATATAAACCGATTTTCGGTGATAAAGCGTCGCGATAGCCCGCAAAAAATCTGTTAATTTCCCCCATTTTACGCTATTCTATACCTCATTTTTCAGAACCGATTTCGCCGCCAAAGTGCGGTCAAAAAATTCGTTATTTTTTAAGGTAATACTATGCAAGAACAATATCGTCCTGATTTGCTTGAACAGGAAGTCCAAAAATACTGGCAGGATAATCAGACCTTCAAAGCAGTCAAAGACACCAGTAAAGAAAAATATTATTGTTTATCGATGTTCCCTTATCCGTCCGGTCGTTTGCATATGGGACACGTGCGAAACTATACGATTGCGGATGTGGTTTCCCGTTATCAACGAATGAACGGCAAAAACGTGTTACAACCGGTAGGTTGGGACGCCTTCGGTCTGCCGGCGGAAGGGGCGGCGGTAAAAAATAAAACCGCACCGGCGAAATGGACTTACGAAAACATCGATTACATGAAAAAACAACTGAAAATGTTGGGTTTTTCATACGACTGGGATCGTGAAATCGCCACTTGTAAGCCGGAATATTATAAATGGGAACAATGGTTTTTTACCGAGCTTTATAAAAAAGGTCTGGTTTATAAAAAAACGTCGGTGGTGAACTGGTGTCCGAACGACGAAACCGTGCTAGCCAACGAACAGGTTCACGAAGGTTGCTGCTGGCGTTGCGACACGCCGGTGGAACAAAAGGAAATTCCGCAATGGTTTATTAAAATCACCGATTATGCAGAACAATTATTGGACGGACTGAATACGCTTCCGGAATGGCCGGATATGGTAAAAACCATGCAACGCAATTGGATCGGTCGTTCCAAAGGGGTGGAAATTACCTTCAAAATCGAAAACGGCGACGAGACCGTTACGGTTTACACCACTCGTCCGGACACTTTCTACGGCGTATCTTATATAGCGGTGGCGGCCGGTCATCCGTTAGCGGAAAAAGCGGCGCAAAATAATCCCGAATTAACCCGTTTTATTCAGGAATGTAAAAATACCAAAGTAGCGGAAGCGGAACTGGCCACTATGGAGAAAAAAGGCATGCCGACCGGCATTAATGCGATTCACCCGATTACCGGCAAACCGGTGCCGGTGTGGGTGGCGAACTTTGTGTTAATGCATTACGGTACGGGTGCCGTGATGGCGGTGCCGGCCCATGATCAGCGCGACTTTGAATTCGCCGTCAAATACGGTTTACCGATTAACCAGGTTATTGCGCCGATAAACGGTGAAGAAATCGATTTAACCAAAGCGGCGTTTACCGAACATGGCAAGCTGGTGAATTCGGCGGAATTCGACGGTTTGGATTTCGATGCTGCATTTAACGGCATCGCGGATAAACTGGAACGCATGGGTGTAGGCAAACGCCAGGTTAATTACCGTTTACGCGATTGGGGTGTTTCCCGCCAGCGTTACTGGGGCGCGCCGATTCCGATGCTGACACTGGAAAACGGCGATGTGGTGCCGGCGCCGTTGCAGGATTTACCGATCGTTCTTCCCGAAGACGTTGTCATGGACGGAGTAAAAAGCCCGATTAAAGCGGATCCGAACTGGGCGAAAACCCGTTATAACGGTCAGCCGGCCTTAAAAGAAACCGATACTTTCGACACTTTTATGGAATCTTCCTGGTACTATGCGCGCTACACCAGCCCGCAATATCATGAAGGCATGCTGGATTCGGAAGAAGCGAATTACTGGCTGCCCGTCGATCAATATATCGGCGGTATCGAACACGCCACTATGCATTTGCTTTATTTCCGTTTCTTCCACAAATTATTGCGTGACGCAGGCTTGGTTGCGACGGACGAACCGACCAAAAAATTACTTTGCCAGGGCATGGTGTTGGCGGACGCCTTCTATTACACCGGAGAGGGCAACGAACGGATTTGGGTGTCGCCGACCAAAGTGATTTTAGAACGCGATGAAAAAGGCCGAATTCTGAAAGCCACGGACGACGAAGGCCACGAACTTGTTCACGCCGGTATGACGAAAATGTCGAAATCCAAAAACAACGGCATCGACCCGCAGGAAATGGTGGAAAAATACGGCGCTGACACCGTTCGCCTGTTTATGATGTTCGCTTCTCCGGCGGAAATGACGCTGGAATGGCAGGAATCCGGCGTGGAAGGCGCGAAACGTTTTTTAGGCCGTTTATGGAACCTGGCGTTCGAATACAATAAAAATCCGGCAAAAACTTCGCTAAATCCGACCGCACTTTCAAGTGCGCAAAAAGCGTTACGCCGCGATGTGCATAAAACCATTGCCAAAGTGTCCGATGACATCGGTCGCCGCCAAACTTTCAACACGGCGATTGCGGCAATTATGGAATTAATGAACAAATTAACCCGTGCGCCGTTAGCGGACGAGCAGGATCGCGCAATAATGGGCGAAGCGCTGAGTGCGGTCGTGCGTATGCTTTACCCAATTACCCCGCATATCTGTTTCCAATTATGGAAAGATCTGGGGAACGAAAATATCATCGACTTTGCGCCTTGGGTGCAAGCAGACGAAGCGGCCATGGTGGAAGACGAAAAACTCGTGGTGGTGCAAGTAAACGGCAAAGTCCGCGGCAAAATTACCGTGCCGGCGGACATGGCGGAAGAAGACATCAAACAAGTCGCCCTTGCCGATGAAAACGTGCAAAAATTCCTGAACGGATTAAACATTGTGAAAACCATTTACGTGCCGGGCAAATTGTTCAGCTTCGTCGCGAAATAGGCCGCCGGAATCGTTTGCTAAGGACGTTATGAATATCGTGAAATGGGCAAAAATGTCGCTGATTTTGACCGCACTTTGCGGTTGTAGTCTGGCTGATCATGACGGATTGGAATGGCGTCCTTATAAAGATATTGACGGGCAAGTGAAAAAAATGGCGTTTGCGCGACGGGTTTATTCATCGAACACGCAACGCGCCAAAACCCTCGACCAACCGCAGGGCGAAGCGATTAGCCAAAGCCTTGGCGGACGGGAACGTTTGGGTGATTTGTATTATTTGTTCGATACGAAGAAAAACGCTGCGGCGGCGATTTTCCGGGCGCAAGGTAAGTCGCTCAGCCCTTATGCGGCGCAGGATGTCAAGCAAATGGCCGAATCTCGTACGGTGGATTTTTATGAATTCGGCAAATTCCGTTTGACGCATGCCAGATTTGCTGGAAAAAATGCTCTTTGCCGGGATTTCAAAAGCAAAACCGGCGTGGATTTGCTGATGACCACCAATTATTATCCGCACAACAGTTTCACGGATTTTTATACCGGCCTGATTAATGTCAATCTGCGCCATGACGAAGCGCCGAAAGAGATTGGTTATACCCCGAGTTTTACCGGTTCCGATGCGGCTTTGCAAGGTGAACTGAAAGCCGACGAAGCGAAACGGGGCAAAAATATTGCGCTATTGAATATTCAGGAAAAAGCCAGTATTTTATTCAATATTATTTGTAAATAGAGACGAATTCTATGCTTAAACATATCAAAAATGCGTTATTTTTGACCGCACTTTTCGGTCTTTCCGCCTGCGGTTTTCATTTTCAGACCGGACAATTAGTGCCCGCCGAATTGCAAACGCTGACTTTCGAAAGCGGCGATCCGTACAGCGATATGTCCATGGCGATGCGCAGACAGTTGCAGTTAAACAATATTAAACTGGTGGACGCAGCGAAAGATGTGCCGGTGCTGAGAATTACCAAAATTACCACGGATGACGAAGTCGTGTCGGTGTTCAAACAAGGGCGGGAAGCGGAAAAAATGCTGATGTTGGATGTCAGTGCGACCGTTCGTTTTCCGAATAAAGACGCTTATCCGATTTCCACTCGTGTGAACCGAACCTTCTTCGATAACTCGCGTGCGGCGCTTGCCAAATCTTCCGAAAAGGAAATCATGTGGCGCGACATGCGCGAACAGGCGGCGCGCCAGCTTATTTCCAAAATGGTCGCGCTACAGCATCAAGTCGAAGCTAAACCGGATTCTTCGGTCAAAACAAAATAAATGGCGTTAACCCGTATTTTCCCCGAACAACTGACCAGCTCGCTAAGTCAACGCTTAGCGAGCCTTTATTATTTGGTCGGACAGGATCCGCTGTTGCTGGCGGAAAGCCGCGATCTGATTATCAAAACCGCCGCCGCACAAGGTTTTGACGAGCGGCTGGAAGTGACGGCGGATAATTCGACGGATTGGGTTGATTTGCAGGAACGTTGCCAGTCCCGCGGATTGTTTTTTAACAAGCAAGTTATCAGCCTAAATTTACCGGAAAATCTGACCGCACTTTTACAGAAAAATCTGGCGGAATTGATATCGGTGTTGAATGAGGACGTGTTGTTGATTGTACAATTCGCCAAGTTTTCCAAACTGTTCGAAAAGAGCGAATGGCATAAACGGGCGATAAATTATGAACCGTCGATTGTTCAGGTGAACTGCCAAACGCCGACCGCCGAGCAGTTGCCGCGCTGGCTGGCGAATCGCGTGAAAGCCATGGGATTAACCATTGAGCAGGATGCGCTGCAGTTGTTGTGTTACAGTTATGAAAACAATCTTCTGGCGCTGAAGCAGGCGTTAGAGCTGCTGGCGTTATTGCATTCGGACAAAAAACTCACCTTTGCGCGGGTGCAGAAAGTGGTGGAGCAATCTTCGACGTTCACACCTTTTCAATGGATTGATGCCGTACTGGAAGGCAAAGAAGCGCGCGCCAGACGGATTCTGACCGGTTTACAGGCGGAAGATGTGCAACCGGTGGTGTTGTTGCGGACGTTACAACGTGAGTTGATGACTTTGTTGGAACTGTCCAAACCGGCACAAGGTTTGCCCGCCATTGATGCGCCGTTGCCTGCCGCTCAGCTGCGGGAAGGTTTCGACCGTCTCAAAGTGTGGCAAAACCGCCGGAATCTTTATGTGTTAACCTTTCAACGCTTAACTTATCGCAAATTGTATCGAATTATCCAACAGCTGGCGGATTTGGAACGCACGGCGAAACTGGATTTCGGCGCCGATATTTGGGATCGGCTGGCGGATATTTCGGTGAAAATTGCGCAGGGCAAATAAGGTCGGACCGGCATATATTTTTTGGTATTTAAACTACGGTTGAATTTTTCAAAAACTTTGATAAAATCGACCGCACTTTTTATTGGTAGCGACCGATAAAAACCGTTCGGACGAAGGTAGCTGGAGAGTGGAGAATTAACTTCACACCGAAGAAGCAAAATCTTTCAGGTGCGACATCCGTCGCGGGGACTGTTACTGGACGAACCCTTGGAGAGATCCGTTCGCATTTTATGCGCGGACGCCGAAGGCGAAAAAGTGGCGACACTTGAAACGCTCAGGCAAAAGGACAGGGGCGAGAGATTCATTTTACCTATCATTTTTATCTCTTCTGCCTTTGTATTTTTCAATTTTCGGGAATTTACAAATGGAATCAATTTTATCTGCCGTCGACTCTTTTATTTGGGGGCCGCCTTTACTGATTTTATTATCCGGCACCGGATTATATTTAACGCTGAGATTGGGCTTTATTCAATTCCGCCATTTGCCGCGGGCTTTTGTGTATATGTTTAAACGCGAAAGCGGCGCGGGACAGGCGGGCGACGTTTCCGCTTTTGCGGCGCTTTGTACCGCATTGTCCGCGACGATCGGCACCGGCAATATCGTCGGGGTCGCTACGGCGATTAAAGCGGGCGGACCGGGCGCTTTGTTCTGGATGTGGTTGGTGGCGTTGCTCGGTATGGCAACTAAATACGCGGAAGGTTTGTTGGCGGTAAAATATCGTGTACGCGATAAAAACGGCTTTATGGCGGGCGGCCCGATGTATTACATTGAAAACGGATTGGGCATTAAATGGCTGGCGAAATTGTTTGCCGTTTTCGGCGTTTTGGTTGCGTTCTTCGGTATCGGAACTTTTCCGCAGATTAACGCCATTACTCACGCCATGCACGATAGCTTTAACGTGCCGATTGAAGCCTCGGCGGCGGTGATGACCGTTTTGGTCGCCTTAATCGTATTGGGCGGCGTGAAACGGATTGCCTCGGTATCCACCTTCATCGTGCCGTTTATGGCGATTTTGTATGTGGCGACTTCCGTGGTTATTCTGATGATTAATGCGGATAAAGTGCCCGCCGCTTTGGCGTTAATCGTCGCAAGCGCCTTTAATCCGGAAGCGGCCTTAGGCGGTGTGCTGGGCATTACTGTTATGAAAGCGATTCAATCGGGGGTGGCGCGCGGGATTTTTTCCAACGAATCCGGCTTGGGTTCGGCGCCGATTGCGGCCGCTGCGGCGCATACTAAAGAGCCCGTGCGTCAGGGCTTGATTTCTATGACCGGAACCTTCCTGGATACCATTATTGTGTGTTCCATGACGGGATTGGTTTTGGTGATTACGGGCGTATGGAACGCCGAGGTAGAAGGTGCGGCCGCGACTAATGCGGCGTTTTCCCTAGGGCTTGGCACGCAGTTTGGGGCGACCATCGTTACGGTCGGTTTGCTGTTTTTTGCTTTCACCACGATTTTAGGCTGGTGTTATTACGGCGAACGTTGTTTCGTATATTTGTTTGATATTCGCGGCATTAAAATTTATCGTTCGATTTTTATTTTATTGGTGGCTTGCGGAGCGTTCCTGAAACTGGATTTAATCTGGATTCTGGCCGATATCGTAAACGGTTTGATGGCGTTCCCGAATTTAATTGCGTTAATCGGCTTGCGTAAAGTGATTGTAGAGGAAACCCGCGATTATTTCCGTCGCATGGCCCGCGGCGATCTTGACGAAGAAATCTAAAAAGTGCGGTCAAAAAACGCAATGTTTTTTGGATGTTGGATTTGCCAACGGTGGCGAAGCCATAAGTGATCGCACCGACGATTACGCATAAAAACCGCAACGTTTTTTAATGTCCGCGTATGACGGATAATTCTTAATAAACTCAGTTCAAAGCCGCAATGCTGATTGCGGCTTTTTTATTGTTTACATTTCGAAAAATTAACTTATAATTCCGAAACGAAACTTTAGGGCGAACATTAACCATGGAAATGACAAAACGAAATTCCCCCGTGCGCAATACCCAACAACGCCGTCACGCCATTATGCAGTTGTTGCAGGATAAGGGCGAAGTGAGCGTAGAACAGTTGGTTCAACTTTTTGATACTTCCGAAGTCACGATCCGTAAAGATTTGACCGCACTTGAAATCAACGGTTTTTTGGTTCGCCGTTACGGCGGAGCAATTTTAATGCCGAAAGATTTCATTGATGAATCGCAGGATGAGAACCTTTCGAAACGAAAGTTGTCTATAGCGAAAGCGGCGGCTGAAAGGATTAAGGATCATCATCGTATTATTATTGACAGCGGCAGTACGACGGCGGCGCTCATTAAGCAGTTGAACAGTAAACAAGGATTGGTGGTGATGACTAATTCTTTGTCGGTGGCAAGCGAATTGCGTTCGCTGGAAAACGAACCGACTTTGCTGATGACCGGCGGTACTTGGGACACCCGTTCGGAATCCTTCCAGGGGAAGGTGGCGGAGCAGGTGTTGCGTTCTTACGATTTTGACCAGCTTTTTATCGGTGCCGACGGTATTGATTTGGAACGGGGCACGACGACTTTCAACGAATTGGTGGGATTAAGTCAGGTGATGGCGGAAGTCAGCCGGGAAGTGATCGTGATGGTGGAAAGCCAGAAAATCGGGCGCAAAATGCCGAATTTGGAATTGAATTGGGCGCAAATTGACGTGTTGGTGACGGATGATTTGCTGTCCGATAAAGATAAAGCGGTTATCGAAGGACATCATGTCGAAGTGATTATTGCGAAATAATTGAAAAGTTTATATTTAACCATTTAGTGGGGAAATCTCACTGCAACTAAGAGGAAAAAATTATGTGTGGTATTGTTGGTGCGGTAGCGCAACGTGATGTGGCGGAAATTTTAGTCGATGGTTTACATCGTTTGGAATATCGCGGTTATGATTCAGCCGGTGTTGCGGTATTAGGTGCCGATAAAAATATGCAAATCCTGCGTCGTGTGGGCAAAGTCAAAGCCTTGGATGACGCCATGGCGGAAAAACCGCTGTTGGGCGGAACCGGTATTGCGCATACCCGCTGGGCGACTCACGGCGAACCGACGGAAGCCAACGCACACCCGCACCGTTCGGGCAAAATTGCGGTCGTGCATAACGGCATCATCGAAAACTATGAAGAATTAAGAGCGCTTCTGCAGGAACGCGGTTATGTGTTTAAATCTCAAACCGATACCGAAGTTATCGCACACTTAGTGGAATGGGAATTGCGTACTTCAGGTTCATTGTTGGAAGCGGTACAGAAAACCGTAAAACAACTGCGCGGTGCATACGGTACGGTGGTATTAAACGAAGAAGAACCCGAACATTTAATCGTTGCCCGTTCCGGCAGTCCGTTAGTTATCGGTTACGGCGTAGGTGAAAACTTTATTGCCTCCGATCCATTGGCGTTATTAAGCGTAACCCGCCGTTTCACTTATCTGGAAGAAGGCGATGTGGCGGAAATTACCCGCAAATCCGTGCAAATCTATACCCGCGACGGTCAAAAAGTGCAACGCGAAATCCATGAAGGTAACTTTGAAGCGGATGCCGCGGATAAAGGTCCTTACCGTCATTACATGCAAAAAGAAATTTTTGAACAGCCGGTTGCCATTATGAACACTTTGGACGGTCGTATCAAAGAAGGTAAAGTCAACATTGACGCTATCGGTCCGAATGCGGCGGAAATTCTGGCTAAAACGGAACATATTCAAATTGTGGCTTGCGGTACTTCGTATAATGCGGGTATGGTGGCGCGTTATTGGTTCGAAGCCATTGCAGGCGTAAGTTGTGATGTGGAAATCGCATCGGAATTCCGTTATCGTAAATTCGTGACCCGTCCGAACAGTTTGTTGATCACCCTTTCGCAATCCGGTGAAACGGCGGACACCCTGGCGGCGTTACGTTTGGCAAAAGAATCCGGTTATATGTCGGCAATGACAATCTGTAACGTGGCAAGTTCTTCGTTGGTGCGCGAATCGGATTTCGCTTTCTTAACGCGTGCGGGCGTGGAAATCGGTGTTGCGTCAACCAAAGCGTTCACCACTCAATTAACCTGTCTGTTGTTGTTAACCGCGGCGCTCGGTCGTTTGAAAGGCAATTTAAGCGAAGAACAGGAACATCACATCATTCAATCGTTACAACGCTTACCGGCTCAGATTGAAAGCGCTTTGGTGTTCAATAAACAAATTGAAATGTTGTCGGAAGATTTTGCGGAAAAACACCACACCTTGTTCTTGGGGCGCGGTGAATATTATCCGATTGCGATGGAATCCGCTCTGAAATTGAAAGAAATTTCATATATTCATGCGGAAGCTTATGCGGCGGGCGAATTAAAACACGGTCCGTTGGCGTTAATCGACAGCGAAATGCCGGTTGTAGTGGTGGCGCCGGAAAACGATTTATTGGAAAAAGTGAAATCCAATATCGAGGAAGTGCGCGCCCGCGGCGGTCAGTTGTATGTGTTTGCCGATAGCGACGCCGGTTTTACCGACGCCGATAACTTCAAAACCATCGTGTTACCGAAAGTAGACGAAGTGACCGCGCCGATTTTCTATACCGTGCCGTTACAATTGTTGTCGTATCACATTGCGTTAATCAAAGGTACCGACGTTGACCAACCGCGTAACCTGGCGAAAGCGGTGACGGTGGAATAATCCGTAAAAAACTTGCTGAAAATCGACCGCACTTTATGTAAGTGCGGTCATTTTTTACGAAATTTTATTGTCAAATCAGGCGGAATTTCCTAAACTACGCCTCAATTTCCCGATGGGAAAGTGTCTTTTTTCTCTTCTTTGACTTTAAAGGTTGCCTGCGAGCAACAAAAGGACTTCATCATGTCAAATAAAGTAAACAGCTACGGCTGGAAAGCGCTAATGGGCTCTGCCGTGGGCTACGCCATGGACGGCTTCGATCTTTTAATTCTCGGTTTTATGCTTTCCGCCATTTCCGCCGATCTCGCGTTGTCGCCGGCTCAGGCGGGTTCTTTAGTCACCTGGACGCTGATTGGCGCCGTAGCGGGCGGAATTGTCTTTGGCGCATTGAGCGATAAATACGGGCGTGTGCGGGTGCTTACCTGGACTATTCTGTTATTCGCCGTATTTACCGGATTGTGCGCTTTTGCTCAAGGCTATTGGGATCTGTTAATTTATCGCACCATTGCCGGCATCGGTTTAGGCGGCGAATTCGGTATCGGTATGGCGCTGGCGGCGGAAGCCTGGCCGGCGCGCCATCGTGCTAAAGCTTCTTCCTATGTGGCGTTGGGTTGGCAGGTCGGCGTATTGGCGGCGGCATTATTAACCCCATTATTCTTACCGATTATCGGTTGGCGCGGCATGTTTTTAGTGGGGATTTTTCCGGCTTTTGTCGCTTGGTTTCTGCGTGCCCGTTTACATGAACCGGAAGTTTTTGTGAAAAAACAGACCGTAGCGGATAAACCGAAAGGTTCGCCGTTCAAATTATTAGTGAAAGACAAGGCGACGGCGAAAGTCAGTTTGGGCGTGGTGGTGTTAACTTCGGTACAAAATTTCGGTTATTACGGTATTATGATTTGGCTGCCGAATTTTTTATCCAAGCAACTCGGTTTTAGCCTGACTAAATCCGGCGTGTGGACGGCGGTGACGATTTTCGGCATGATGGCGGGAATTTGGATTTTCGGCCGCCTGGCGGATAAAATCGGACGCAAGCCGAGTTTTCTGCTGTTTCAAGCCGGTGCGGTTATCAGTATTATCGTTTATTCCCAATTAACTCATCCGACCGTTATGCTGTTTGCCGGCGCGGCGCTCGGTGCTTTTGTGAACGGGATGATGGGCGGTTACGGTGCGTTAATGTCGGAAGCTTATCCGACGGAAGCCCGCGCCACGGCACAGAATGTACTGTTTAATTTGGGACGAGCCGTGGGCGGTTTTGGTCCCATTGTGGTGGGCGCGGTGGTTTCCGCTTATTCTTTCCAAATCGCTATTGGCTTTTTAGCGGCGATTTATCTGTTGGATATGGTCGCCACTTTATTCTTAATTCCGGAATTGAAAGGTAAGGCGCTGGATTGACAGCGTGAGGAATTAAAAATAATGGCGCCGACTCTTAAAAAGAGCGCCTAAAAAGTATTTTATTACGGTTACATCACTGGTATTGAAAACATAAAGATTTTTTAAAAGAGCGGCTAAGGATAATTAAAAAGATTCATTAGCAACCATTTTGTCTACTATGCCTTTATATCAAGTCAAGTAACTGTAGTAAATCCGAGATTTCCATGGTCGGCAATAAAGTGGCGTCGCTGAATTCCCGTATGCTTTTATCGGATAAATTAATCCAGCCCGCCTGACATCCCGCCTGAATAGCGCCTCGCACATCGGTGATCAGATTATCGCCGATGTGTAAAATTTCATCAGGCCGAACGCCGAAATATTCGGCGGTTCGATGAAATAAATCCTGATGAGGTTTGGCTCTGCCCTGTAAACCGCCGCAATAGACGACGTCAAACTGGTTCAACCCTATGCGGCGCGGCGTAACATTGCCGTTAGTGATTGCCGCCAGGCGATAACGCTGTTTGAGCAGGTTGAGAATGGCGATAGTTTTGGACGGCACGCTAATTTCATGGCGAAATTCCAGGAAATGTTGCATAACGCCCTGAGAAATATACTGAATTTCTACCGCACTTTTGCCGTGATGCTCGAGCATGCGCTGCATGGCTAATTTGCGCCAGGCCGTGACATCTTCGCATAAAACGGGTTCCTGTTGCGCGACGCGATCTTTCCACGCCTGCCAGGTTTCTTCGTTCAGGTCGGAGATTTGACTGGTTTGCTGTAACCGCGACAAAAATTCCTGATTGGCGGTACGAATGACTTCGCGGTTATCGTAAAGGGTGTCGTCCAGATC
Organism: Exercitatus varius; assembly: GCF_029577735.1. NCBI lineage: Bacteria > Pseudomonadati > Pseudomonadota > Gammaproteobacteria > Pasteurellales > Pasteurellaceae > Exercitatus > Exercitatus varius. Next base: position 71,048 of record NZ_JARQTO010000003.1, read on the forward strand.
AAAACTGATAACCTTAAACGGTAGAAAAGTGCGGTAAAATTTCATGCTGTTTTTTAACCTTTTCGTTTAGCACGCGGATGCGCCTGATCGTATACATCCGCAAGATGTTTGAAATCCAAATGGGTGTAAATTTGTGTGGTGGCCAGATTGCTGTGTCCGAGCAGTTCCTGCACGGCGCGTAAATCGGAACTGGCTTCCAGCATATGGGTGGCGAAACTGTGGCGCAGTTTGTGCGGATTAAGATGGGTGCTCAATCCTTGTTTTACGCCCCAGATTTCCATGCGTTTTTGAATGGCGCGCTGAGTTAAGCGCCCGCCTTGAGAACTGACAAATAACGCGTCGTCCGTGGGATTGAACCGCAAACGCACCCGCAACCAGTCTCTAATCGCTTCTAACGCCTGATGTCCCACAGGCAGAATGCGTTCTTTCGAGCCTTTCCCCAGCACGCGCACTTCGCGGGATTGCAGATTCACGTGGTTGAGATCTAATCCTTGCAGCTCCGACAGCCGCAAACCTGAGCTGTACATCAGCTCCAGCATGGCGCGATCGCGGATGTCAATGGGTTCGTTACTGTGATTATCCAGCAGTTTACCGATTTGTTCCTGATCGATATTTTTCGGCAAATGTTTTCCCTGTTTCGGCGCAGAAATGCCGGTGGCGGGATTCACTTTCAGTTCGCCCTGAACGACCAAATAGGCTAAAAACCGACGCAGCGCCGACAAACGCAACGCCAGGCTTTTTTCATGCAAACCCGATTTGCGGCTTTCCGCCAGAATAAAGCGCACCACGCTCGACGTAACTTGTTGCCAGGAATGAATGCCGTTTTGCGTCAGCATGTCGGTGACGGCCGTCAATTGACGTCGGTAATTGAGCAGCGTGTACGGGCTGAGCCGGCGTTCTATCCGCAAATAATCGTAATATTTTTGAAGGGCGTTTTGCATTGTGAATTTACCTCGGTGACGCCTATTCTAGAACAAAATCCGGCAAGAAAAAACATCAAAAAACGTGACAAAAATCGACCGCACTTTTATTCATATCCAAAACCCCGGACACCCAAATTGAGGTGCAGAACGTGGCTTATTCTTATCAATTTTGTTTACGCGTTGCAAACTTGTCACTGAGCGGCAAGCGTTCAAAAAGTTGCAGCGCGAACCGGCTTATTTACATGCGGAGAATGCGTACTTAAAAAAGTTGGAGGAGCTCGACCGGCAAAAACGGCGGCGGAAAGAAGAGACGTCATCCGCAAGTTGAAGCCGCATCATGCTTTAGGCGATTTACTTAAGGTCGCCTAAATGTCGCATTTAACCTTTTATTATCAACAGGTTAAGTGAAATTATGCGAAGGCGAAAGCGAGTCTGTTATCGCTTTATAAAACGAACTGAATATTCATTCCATATTGTGCAAGAAAAGACACGGAAAACGTCGTATATTGCGTCGAATTTACTGAATCGTGATTTCAGCGTGACGGAAGTCAATCAAAAACGGATTTAAAAAACTTGAGCCCTGCACAATACAGAGCTCAGTATTTAACTAACTAACCTGTCCAACCTTTGGGAGGTAGAGCAAAGTGCGGTCAGATTTTGACGACTTTTGCCTGTTTCACCATGTTGTCGGCAACTTCCAGAATGGTAATCCGTAAGCCGTCCAACTCAAATTCCGTGCCTTCTTCCGGGATTTCTTCCAAATATTCGAGAATAAATCCGTTGAAAGTCCGCACGTCGTCGGTATTGAGATTCCAGTCGAAAAGTTTGTTGATGTCTCGCAGATTCGCTGCGCCGTCAATGATAACGGAACCGTCGGATTGCGGCACCACTTCTTCATCGATGGAAGGCGTCGTGGAGGTGGTGAATTCACCGACGATTTCTTCCAGAATATCTTCCAGCGTGACTAAACCTTTGATGTCGCCGTATTCATCCACAACCAAACCGATGCGTTCTTTATTGTTGCGGAAATTCAATAATTGAGCGTTCAACGCCGTTCCTTCGGGAATGTAGTAAATTTCGTCGGCGGCACGCAATAACACTTCTTTGGTGAATTCGTTTTTGTCCAGCATTAAACGGAAAGCCTCGCGAATGCGCAGGAATCCGATCACGTTTTCGTCCATATTGTCTTTATACAATACTACGCGGCCGTGCGGAGCGTGGTTGAGCTGGCGCATGATGGCTTTCCAGTCGTCGTTAATATCAATCCCCGAAATATCGTTGCGTGGAACCATGATGTCGTCTACTGTGACTTCTTCCAAATCCAGGATGGAAAGCAGCATTTCCTGGTGAGCGGAAGGAATGAATTTGCCGCTTTCATTGACGATGGCGCGCAATTCTTCCGGGCTGAGATTGGTATTTTTGGCTTCCGATTTTAAACCGGTGATTTTAATCAACCCTTTTATGATGATATTCATCAAAAACACCAACGGCGTGCATATTTTCATCAACGGAGTGAGAAGATGGCTGCTCAGAAACGCTACTTTTTCGGGGTAAATGGCCGCAATGGTTTTCGGATAAATTTCGGAAAACACCAACATGACAAAAGTTAATGTTCCGGTTGCGATAGCCACACCGGCATCGCCGTACAGACGCATACCGATAATGGTAGCGATGGCGGAAGCGGAAATATTCACCAGGTTGTTACAGATAAGAATCAAACTGAGCAATTTATCCGTTTTTTTTAATAAATTTTCTGTTTTTTTTGCGCCGGAATGCCCTTTTTCGGCAAGATGGCGGGTACGATAACGATTAGCGGCAAGCAGCCCCGTTTCGGAACCGGAGAAATAGGCGGATAAAATTAAACAGATGACAAGCGAAATAATCAGGGTACTAAGGGGAATACTGTCCAACTTGTTGTCCTTTTGTAAAGTAGAAATAGACTCGGCAGACCAATTCGTTTATGTTTCGATTATTGCCGGCGTTCGTCTCGGACGCATATTTACAGCATAATTCGACTGCCGAAATAAGCGATAGTAAGCAGGATCATACCTGAAATCGTATAAATGATCATTCTTTTTCCGCGCCAGTGGTATTTCCAATGGCCGATTAATAAAATGCCGAACACTATCCAGCTGAGAAAAGAAAACAACGCTTTATGTAAATTGGAGGAATCCGGGGCGTTCAATAAATAAATGGAGCCTGAAATCAGCGTCGCGGTGAGCAAAATAAAACCGGTTAACATTACGCGGAAAAAATGGCGTTCCACCATCATTAACGGCGGAATGGCGGGAGACGGCATCATTTTTTTCTGTTTGAGTTTATTGTCCAGCCAGACAATCTGCATACTGTAAAGCATGGCGATAAAACAGACGGCATAAGTTAATAATGACAACGCAATATGGAACAAGACTTGACGATGCCATTGCACCGCTTGGCTTGATAAAAATTCCGTCAGAAATAAATTGATAATGGCGAAACTGTAAACCAAGGGCAGTAAAAAAGCGAGGGTTTTAACTCTGAATATCGCGGGAACCGTTACTAATAACGCGATAACCAGGCTGATCATGGAACTGACGGCGAGCAGAGAAAAACTGGTTCCTTCCGAAGTGTGCACCGCGCTTTCACGAAAGGATAAGTGATGCAAAATCATCGCTAAAAGTGCGGTCAAAATAAAGAACGTTTTATTGACTTTTGGGATTTGTTCGCCGCTTTGCGCTTTCGCCAGCATCGGTGTAATCAGCAGAATATTGATAACATAAAAAATTATGGAAAAAATTGCATACGACATAAATATAAAGCCCGCCTCAATTTGAGAATTGTTTTTATTTTATCGATCTGCAGCAAAAATTTCAATTCACGCAATTATTCAGGTATAATCAACCCAATTTTTCGACTTTAAAGAGAACAAACCATGTTTGAGAATTTATCGGATCGCCTGTCGAAAACCCTGCGTAATATCACAGGAAAAGGGCGATTGACCGAAGATAATATTAAAGATACGTTACGCGAAGTGCGTATGGCGTTGCTGGAAGCCGATGTGGCGTTGCCGGTGGTGCGTGAATTTATCAATAAAGTCAAAGAATGCGCAATCGGCGAGGAAGTAAATAAGAGCTTAACGCCGGGACAGGAATTTTTAAAAATCGTTCGGGCCGAGCTTGAAGCCGCCATGGGCGAAAGTAATGAAAACTTAAATTTAGCCGTACAACCGCCGGCCGTTATTTTAATGGCGGGATTGCAGGGGGCGGGGAAAACCACCTCTGTCGCTAAATTGGCAAAATTTCTGCGCGAACGCCATAAGAAAAAAGTTTTAGTGGTTTCCGCCGACGTTTATCGTCCGGCGGCGATCAAACAATTGGAGACGTTAGCGCAAACCGTCCATGCGGATTTTTTTCCTTCGGAAGTAAATCAAAATCCGGTGGATATTGTTAAAGCGGCGGTTGCGCAAGCAAAATTAAAATTTTATGATGTGCTGATCGTGGATACCGCGGGGCGTTTGCATGTGGATAGCGAGATGATGGATGAAATCAAGCAAATCCATGTCGCGCTGAATCCGGTGGAAACGCTTTTCACGGTGGACGCCATGACAGGCCAGGATGCCGCGAACACGGCAAAAGCCTTTAATGAAGCGTTGCCTTTAACCGGCGTTATTTTAACCAAAGTCGACGGCGATGCACGCGGCGGCGCGGCATTGTCTATTCGTCAGATTACGGGAAAACCGATTAAATTCTTAGGTGTAGGTGAGAAAACCGAGGCGCTTGAACCGTTTCACCCGGATCGTGTGGCTTCCCGTATTCTCGGCATGGGCGATGTTCTTTCTTTAATCGAAGATCTCGAACGTTCCGTCGATAAGGAAAAAGCCGAAAAAATGGCGCAGAAATTCAAAAAAGGTGATCAATTTACCTTGGATGATTTTCGCGAGCAGCTGGTCGAAATGAAAAAAATGGGTGGCATGATGTCTATGCTTGATAAATTACCGGGGATGAAGAATTTACCGGATCATGTGAAAAATCAAGTGGACGATAAAATGTTTGTCAAAATGGAAGCCATGATTAATTCCATGACCCTGAAAGAGCGTGCGAATCCCGATATTATCAAGGGTTCGCGACGCCGTCGTATTGCATTGGGTTCCGGCACTCAAGTGCAGGACGTGAATAAATTACTAAAACAGTTTGACGAAATGCAACGCATGATGAAAAAAATGCGTAACGGCGGTATGGCAAAAATGATGCGCGGCATGAAAGGTTTAATGGGTGGCGGAATGGGCGGATTAGCCGGAATGTTGGGTAAACGTTAGCACATTGAAAAGTGCGGGCAAATTTTACTGAGTTTTTTGCCTTATCCTGATTTTTTAAACGAAAATAATAACGATAATTTAAAATTACATTAATGATGATGTTGAATGATAAACGGCCGTTTACTGATGATGATCGGGCTATTCTGAATTCTTATTGCGCTGTTGTGGACGGTGTGAGCGCATTAATCGGGGAGTATTGCGAGATTGTCCTGCATTCCTTGGAAGATTTGGAGCGTTCTGCCATTTATATTGCGAACGGGCATAATACCAATCGTCAGGAAGGTGCGCCCATTACGGATCGCGCGTTGCAGTCTTTGCACAATATGAAAACGGACAGCGTTTCAAAGCCTTATTTCACCCGGGCGAAAAGTAACGGGTTGATGAAATCCGTCACAATTGCTATCCGAAATAAGTCGCAAAAGATTATCGGTTTGCTGTGCATCAATATTAATCTGGACGTGCCGGTTTCCCAGTTTATCCGGGCATTGATGCCGACGGCGGAATCAAATGAAACTTCATCGGTGAATTTTGCCAGTTCGGTCGAAGACTTGGTGGCGCAGACCGTCGAGCAAACCATCGAGGAGATTACGGCGGATCGTTTGGTTGCCAATAATAATAAAAACCGTCAAATTGTCATGTCTTTATATGAAAAAGGAATTTTTGATATTAAAGACGCAATCAATCTGGTCGCGGAACGATTAAATATTTCCCGCCATACGGTTTATCTGTATATTCGTCAAATTAAGCAGGAGCATGAGTAATGCGTTATGTTATTGCGGTCAGTCGTCCGGTTTACGGACATCAGGGCGCATTCACCGCATATCAGCTTGCCGTAGCCTTGCTTGCCGCCGGACACGAAATTACGCAAGTATTTTTTTTTCAGGACGGAGTAACAAACGGTAACGCTTTTGTTTATCCCGCCACCGATGAATTTAATTTACAAAAAGCCTGGCAGAAGTTAAGTCGGGATTGTGGGATCCCTTTACATCTTTGTGTTTCTGCCGGCCAACGACGCGGAATCGTTGATAATCTGACCGCACTTAACCCTGAATTAACTAATCTTGCCGATGGTTTTTTGATTGCCGGATTAGGTGAATTTATTCGGGCAACTTTAGAATCTGAACGAGTGATTACTTTATGAGCAAATTAGCTTTTGTGTTTAAATCGGCGCCCCATGGAACGGCCAGAGCGAGAGAAGGCCTGGATGCGTTATTGGCCGCCACGGCTTTTACCAAGGAAGAAGATATTGATGTCTTTTTCATGGGCGAAGGCGTATTGAATTTATTAGTGGAGCAAGAGCCCGAAAATATCTTGCAAAGAGATGTGGCCGAAGCGTTTAAGGTGTTGGATGTTTACGATATTAACAATCGTTATTTATGCCTTGATTCAATCATGGATTTCGGTGTGTCGGATAAAGAATGCGCATTGGTTTGCGAACCGCTGGAACGTGATGAATTATTGAAGAAATTACAATCGGCCGAAAAAGTGATGACTTTTTAATATTTTTCATGCTTTATACATTTTCCGAATCCGTTTACGACAGCGTTGAACTGGAACGCTATTTTCAACTGTTAACAGATCGCGATGCCGTAGTCTTATGGCAGAACGGCGTGGTTTTGTTATTAAAATACCCTCATCTATTTACCAAAAACGGTGCGCCCTGTTATGTCATGGAAGATGATATTCTGGCGCGGGGGTTAAAAAACATGATTCCTCCATTTATTAATCTGATTTCGATGTCGGAATTTGTTACGTTAACCGAACAATTCTCTCCGCAAATCGCATTATAGATATACCATTTTACTTTTCTGTTAACTTGCCGTTCAGACGGATTATTTATTCTGATTTTAATTTCAACCATTGCCAAAAAATAGGCAATAAAAAACCCGGTTTGAACCGGGTTTTCGCATTTTCATTGAAGAATAAATTATTCTGCAATCACAACAACGTTTAATGCCGCGAATACTTCACCGTGAAGTTGGAAACGAACTTCGTGTTCACCGATAGTACGTAACGGACCGGTTGATAAACGAACTTCCGATTTCACCACTTCAACACCGGCGGCAGTCACTGCGTCCGCGATGTCGCGAGTTGTAATCGAACCGAATAAACGACCTTCGTCACCGGCTTTAGAAACAATAGTAACAGATTCCAATGCAGTGATTTTCGCTGCACGAGCTTGCGCTTCGGCCAATTCAGCCGCTGCTTTTGCTTCGAATTCAGCACGGCGGGCTTCAAAGAATTCAATGTTAGCTTTAGTCGCCATAACCGCTTTACCTTGAGGGATTAAGAAGTTACGGGCGAAACCTGATTTAACATTTACTTGATCACCGACGTTACCGAGGTGAGCAATTTTGTCTAATAAAATAACTTGCATTACCGATCTCCTTAATTACTGATGATTGTCAGTGTACGGAAGTAACGCAAGGTAGCGAGCACGTTTGATTGCACGCGCTAATTGACGTTGATACTTCGCACGAGTACCGGTGATACGGCTTGGAACAATTTTGCCGCTTTCTGTAATGTAGTTCTTTAATGTAGCGATATCTTTATAATCAATCTCAACTACGTTTTCCGCGGTGAAACGGCAGAACTTGCGACGACGGAAATAACGTGCCATTTGGCTAGTCTCCTAATCTAATAATTCGATATGCTCGGCATGTAAAACCAACTGATTTAAGCCGTTGGCTTGTTTGTGGGAACTAATGAATCCGACAACCAGAATTTTACTACCGACCGTAATGCCTTGAGTGCTATGAATTAATTGATTGCCACTAATTTGTATCGGCATTTTACACCATGCCTGGCGAGCCAATCCCGCTTCTTGTTGTTCGGAACGATGCTCGAGCCAAATACGGCAATGTTCGACGCCATTAGGGCTTTTACTTCGTTTAATGCTGTCGGCGATACCGATTAACGATAAACGATTCTCAATGTTCAAATTACTCTTCAGCATCCTCAAAATCGTTGGTTTCAACTTCAGCTACAGCAGCTTTACGCTCGTCTTTTGCTTTAGCCATTGGGGACGCTTCGGTTACGGCGTGCTTAGTACGAATAATCACGTTACGAAGAACGGCGTCGTTGTAACGGAAAGTTGTTTCCAGCTCGTCGATGACTTCTTGAGGCGCTTCTACATTCATAAGCACATAATGTGCTTTATGTAATTTATTGATTGGGTATGCCAATTGACGACGACCCCAATCTTCTAGGCGATGAATCTGACCGCCGGCTTCTTTTACAGAACCGGTGTAGCGTTCAATCATACCTGGTACTTGTTCGCTTTGGTCCGGATGAACCATAAAAACGATTTCGTAGTGACGCATTACTGCTCCTTACGGGTTAATCAGCCTCCGACGATAGACCAGTCACCAGTCTGCGGAAGCAAGGAACTAAAAAATGGATGTGACTGTAGAGCGCGAATTATACAGAAATTCATTGGAAAAACAAGTGAAAATTGGATAAAAACCGCTCGCTTTTTGGGAAAAGTGCGGTCACAAAAAGCAACGCTTTTTGAACGTTGGCTTTGCCAACGGTGGCGAAGCCATAAGTAATCGCCCCGGCGATTACGCATAAAAATTTAATCGTTTTCCAGACTCATAAAATGGAGCGCTTTGCGATCGGCGATTTTGCGTTTGTGTCGTTTTAAACGATGAAGACGCAGTGCGCGATGGACTTGGGCGAGATGCGATAATTTCGACGTTTTGCGTAAAAACGTTCTGCGTTTTAATGCCATATTTTTTCCTTAATTCTGCGATTCCTGCGGTGTCATCATAATGGAATCCGTCACATTTTCAAGCGGTTGCGAAATCTGATCTTCCTGCACTCGATGATAATTGGTGATGCTGTTCATGTAACGGCGGATGTTTTCCACGTATTGAAAGGCTTCGTATCCTCTGGCGTAACCGTATTTCAGCTTGCTGTAATGCTGTTTTTCCGCCAGTAACGGGAGATTTTTTTTCACGTCCAGCCAATTGTCCGGATCGCCGCCCAGGGTTTTGGTTAAACGGCGGACGTCCAGCATGTGGCCCAATCCCATATTGTACGCCGTTAAGGCATACCAGATTTTATCTTCCTGCGGGACGCTGTTCGGTACTTGAGAAATCAACCAGTGTAAATATTCGGATCCCGCTTTAATACTTTGTTCGGCGTCGGTGCGGTCATTGATGTTCATGCGATCCGCGGTGGCTTTGGTGAGCATCATAATGCCTCGAACGCCGGTTGGCGAAGTGGCGTCTTCATTCCAGTGAGATTCCTGGTAGGCGACCGCCGCGAGTAACCGCCAATCCAACTCGCCTTTGTATTTCTCAAAAAGTGCGGTGTATTTCGGCAGAGTTTTTTCAATGGCGTCGGTATAGGATTTAATATCCACGTAATCAAATTGCGCGATATGGCTGAAATATTTTTCTTCAATGCGGGCAATCAGACCGTTTTCAATGGCGCCGTTCATAAAATCCAGCAAGGCGGCCTGCAGTTCGCTGTACGAACTGGACGGCAAATACCAATGCACATCCGCTTCATCCGTAATGTCGAACGCCACCGCGATTTCCGGTTTGATTTGCTGTGCCGCCGAAACGTCGATGGAATTGGCAATGGTATAATCGATTTTGCCTTCCGCCACTTGTAACAATAAGGCTTCCTGGCTCAGCTGAGAACTGGTTTGCCAACTTAAAGCCGGTTGTTTTTTTTGTTCGGCGGACAGAATATTAAGCAATTCTTCGCTTTTGGCGATGACCAATTTATCTTTTGCCGATAATTGCGCCAATGAACGAGGTTTGTCTTTCCCTTTGCGGTAAACCAATTGCCACGAAGCGGAAGTGTAAGCCGGGCCGAATTGGAATTGGTTCTGATAACGTTGTTGATGTAACAGATTGGCGGCGGCGATATCGATTTCGTTATTTTGTAACGCTTCGAATAGCGCATCGCTGTTATCCAGCGATTTCACCTCTAATTTTACGCCCAGATAATCGGCAAAGGCTTTGCTTAAATCGTATTCCAGGCCTGCAGGATTACCGTTGGGATCGATAAAATAAGAGACGGAATTATTGACGGTGCCCACCACTAATGCGCCGCGTTCCTGAATTGCCTCATAGTGATTGGCTTCAGAACGAATAATCTGCTGCCACGGAAAAACCATATCCACCGCCCACAGTAAAAGCGCCAGAGCCACACTGATTCGAATAACTAAACCTTTCAAAGATAACCCGATAACAGAAAAAAGATGCGACCATTTTAACGAATCGAACGATAAAGTAAAAGTGCGGGCGAATTTTTCGTTGTTTTTGAGGATTGAAATGGCACGCCCTAAAGGATTCGAACCTTTGACCCACGCCTTAGAAGGGCGTTGCTCTATCCAGCTGAGCTAAGGGCGCAATTCAAATGGATATTTCTGTTAAGAAAATTCAAAGGAAACATAAAAAGAAATGGTCGGCGAGATAGGATTTGAACCTACGACCCACTGGTCCCAAACCAGTTGCGCTACCAAGCTGCGCTACTCGCCGACAAGATGTGTGCATTATAAGTTTCTTTCCATTTCAGTCAATCATTTTTTTCGTTTTTTTCGTTGAACGCTCAAAATTGTGCCAATTTCACCGAGAGAGACTTACATTCGCACGGAATTTTTGCGACAATAGCAAACGTTTTCGTGACTTATTTTAATTTAAAGGAAAAATTCATGGCGGCAGAAGTAATTTCGGGTACGGAACTGGCGAAAAGAATCAAATCGGAACTGACTCAGAAAATTCAGCAATATATTTCACAGGAGCGACGGGCTCCCGGATTGGCGGTGATTCTGGTGGGATCCGATCCCGCATCGCAGGTTTATGTGGGCAGCAAACGGAAAAGCTGTACGGAAATCGGGATTCGCTCCAAATCTTATGATCTGCCGGAAACCACAACGGAAGCGGAATTATTGTCCGTTATCGACGAGTTAAATCGGGATCCCGATGTAGACGGCATTTTAGTTCAATTACCGTTACCGAAACACATTGACAGCACCAAAGTGATTGAACGGATTGCGCCGAATAAAGACGTGGACGGTTTTCATCCGTACAATGTGGGACGTTTATGCCAACGCATCCCGACTTTACGCGCCTGCACGCCGTACGGAATTATGAAACTGCTGGAAACCACCGGGCGGGATCTGCATGGTCAACACGCCGTGATTGTGGGCGCTTCGAATATTGTCGGCCGCCCGATGGCTATGGAATTGCTGCTTGCCGGTTGCACCGTCACCGTGACCCATCGTTTTACCAAAGATTTGGAAAGTCACGTTCGGCAAGCGGATATTCTGGTGGTGGCGGTAGGCAAAGCGGAATTTATCGACGGCGATTGGGTGAAACCGGGCGCAATCGTTATCGACGTCGGCATTAACCGCGGCGAAGACGGCAAATTGCGCGGTGACGTGCAATATGCCAAAGCGGCGGAACAAGCCGCCTTTATTACCCCGGTTCCCGGCGGCGTCGGGCCGATGACGGTCGCGATGCTAATGGCGAACACATTGACGGCTTATGAACAACATTTAAACGCATAACTTGGTCAGGCCGATTTACATCGATGAATAATCTGAACTAAAATAGCAAAGTGCGGTCGGAATTTATGCAGTTTTTGGCGTGACAACCGCGTCGTAAAAATCGTACGGTTTCACCGTTCGCTTGCACAATTAACAGAGGAAAGAAAAATGGGCTTATTTGATTTTGTAGGAAACATCGGTAAAAAAATCTTCAATAAAGAAGAAGACGCATCTCAGGCTGTGACGAATCACATCGCCGAAGATAATCCGGGTATCGATAATGTGGCCGTAACCGTTGAAAACGGCGTGGCAAAACTTTCCGGTGTGGCCGCAACGGCGGAAGCGGCGGAAAAAGCCATTTTGATGGCGGGCAACATTGAAGGTATCGAGTCGGTGAATATCGACGCCATTAAAGTATTGAACGGTTCGCTGGGTGGCGATGACGAGTTTTATACCATCCAGAAAGGCGATTCGCTGTGGAAAATTGCGGAAAAAACCTATGGTAACGGCGCGAAATATACGGCAATCGTGGCAGCTAATAAAGAAGTGATTAAAGACGAAAATAAAATCTTCCCGGGGCAAAAAATTCGCTTACCGAAATCACTGTAAAATCCGGTTTTTTATGCAATCCCGTCCGTTGAGACGGGATTTTTTATGTACAAATTTTTTTTCTCGACGAAATCTGAATCTTTCGCTATAATTCGCCAGTTTTATAGCCAAATATAGCTAAATTCATTCAAATTTACTTAAAGGAAAACAAGAATGTCAACAATTGAAACAACTCAAGGTTTAGAACGTCGTGTTTCTATCACTATTCCTGCTAATGAAGTTGAAACGGCCGTTCGCGAGCAATTAAAAGGTTTTGCCAAAAACGCGCGCGTAGACGGTTTCCGCAAAGGTAAAGTGCCTCATCACATCATCGCACAGCGTTTCGGCGCATCCGCACGTTCCGAAGCGTTAAACGACCTGTTGCCGCGTCATTTCTTCGATTTAGCGTTTAAAGAAAAATTAAACCTTGCCGGTCGCCCGACTTTTGCCGTTGAAAACGCAGAAAGCGGCAAAGACGTTGTATTCACCGCGACGTTCGAAGTGTATCCTGAAGTTGAATTAAAAGGTTTGGAAAACATTAAAGTTGAAAAACCGGTTGTTGAAATCACTGAAGCGGACGTGGACAACATGGTCGAAGTGTTACGCAAACAACAGGCGACTTGGACTGAAAGTCAGGATGCGGCGAAAGCGGACGATCGCGTAACTATCGATTTCACCGGCACTATCGACGGTGAAGAATTTGAAGGCGGCAAGGCGTCCGATTTCGTATTACTCATGGGTCAAGGCCGTATGATTCCGGGCTTTGAAGACGGTATTGTCGGTCACAAAGCCGGCGAACAGTTCGATATCGATGTCACTTTCCCGGCAGAATATCACGCCGAAAACTTAAAAGGAAAAGCGGCAAAATTCGCTATTACCCTGAAAAAAGTGGAAGTGATGGTGTTACCTGAACTAACTGACGAATTCGTAGCAAAATTCGGTCCGAATACCAAAACCGTAGCGGATTTACGCAATGAAATCCGCAAAAATATGCAACGCGAATTGAAAAACGCATTGACTTCACGCGTAAAACAACAGGTTATCGACGGTTTATTAGCTGAAAATGCGATCGAAGTGCCTTTCGTAGCGGTTGATCAGGAAATCGAAGTATTACGCGGACAGGCGGCGCAACGTTTCGGCGGCAATGCGCAACAAGCGGCGCAATTACCGCGCGAACTGTTCGAGGAGCAAGCGAAACGTCGCGTTCAAGTGGGCTTACTGTTCGGCGAAATCATTGCTTCAAACGAATTAAAAGCCGATGAAGATCGCGTAAAAGCCATGATTGAGGATATTGCCTCCGCTTACGAACAACCGGCTGAAGTTATCGAATACTACAATAAAAACAACGAGTTGATGAAAAACTTACGTAATGTGGTATTGGAAGAACAAGCGGTTGACGCGGTATTAGCGAAAGCGCAAGTGACTGAGAAAAAAGCTTCGTTCGATGAAATCATGAATCCGCAAGCATAATTTGACTGACTGATTCGTAAAGTGCGGTCGATTTTACGTGAGTTTTAAAAACTTGCCGAAAATTGACCGCACTTTTTCATTTCGAACGAATTTCAGGTAGAATAACCGAACGATTTTTTAACCGAATTTAACGGAGAACTTTATGGCATTGGTTCCAATGGTGATTGAACAGACTTCGCGCGGCGAACGTTCGTACGATATTTATTCGCGTCTTTTAAAAGAGCGCGTCATTTTTTTAAGCGGCGAAGTGGAAGACAACATGGCGAATTTGATCGTCGCCCAGCTTTTGTTTTTGGAATCGGAAGATCCGGATAAAGACATTAATCTGTACATTAATAGCCCGGGCGGTTCCGTAACGGCGGGGATGGCGATTTACGACACCATGCAGTTTATCAAACCGGATATACGCACGCTTTGTATCGGTCAGGCCTGTTCCATGGGCGCGTTTTTATTAGCCGGCGGGGCGGCGGGCAAGCGGGCGGCGTTACCGCATGCCCGGGTGATGATTCATCAGCCTTTAGGCGGATTCCGCGGCCAGGCGTCGGATATTCAGATTCATGCGCAGGAAATTTTAAAAATCAAACATACTTTGAATGAACGCCTGGCTTTCCATTCCGGTCAACCGTTGGAACAAATCGAAAAAGACACCGATCGCGACAATTTTATGTCTGCGGAAGAAGCGAAAAATTACGGACTAATCGACAGCGTTTTGGTAAAACGCGGCTAAGGATTGAGAGATAACATGACAGACGAAAAAGATACACGTTGTTCGTTTTGCGGCAAGTCGCAGGACGAAGTGGGCAAGCTCATCGCCGGCACATCGGGTTATATTTGCGGCGACTGCATTGATTTATGCCATACTTTGTTGCATGAAGAAATTGAAGCGGAAGAGGAAGAAAGTGCGGACAAAATTGAAGAGAAATTGCCGACGCCTCACGAAATCCGCGCGCATTTGGACGATTATGTTATCGGTCAGGATTATGCTAAAAAAGTGCTGGCGGTTGCGCTGTATAACCATTACAAACGTTTGCGCTCCGGGCATAAAACCGATGAAGTGGAATTAAGCAAAAGTAACGTGTTGTTAATCGGACCGACCGGAAGCGGAAAAACCTTATTGGCGCAAACCCTTGCCCGTATGCTGAATGTACCGTTTGCCATGGCGGATGCCACCACGTTGACGGAAGCCGGTTATGTGGGCGAAGATGTGGAAAACATCATTCAAAAATTGCTGCAGAACTGCGATTACGATACGGAAAAAGCGGAACAGGGAATTATTTATATCGATGAAATCGATAAAATTACCCGCAAATCCGCTAACCCGTCCATTACCCGCGATGTGTCCGGCGAAGGCGTACAGCAGGCGTTACTGAAAATGATTGAAGGCACGATTGCCGCCGTTCCGCCGCAGGGCGGACGTAAACATCCGCAACAAGAGATGGTGCGAGTGGATACCTCGAAAATTCTGTTTATCTGCGGCGGTGCGTTTGCGGGACTGGACAAAATCATCGAAAAACGTGTACATGTGGGCAGCGGCATCGGTTTTAATGCGGAAGTTAAAGGCGAACGGGATGAACTTACGCTGACGGATTTGTTCAAACAAATTGAAACGGAAGATTTAATCAAATTCGGTATGATTCCGGAGTTTATCGGCCGTCTGCCGGTGATTGCGCCGTTAAGCGAATTAGATGAAAATGCGTTAATTTCAATTTTAACCGAACCGAAAAATGCGCTGACCAAGCAATATCAGGCGTTATTCGGGCTGGAAGAGGTCGAGCTGGAATTTACCCCGGCATCCTTAAAAGCGATGGCGAAAAAAGCCTTGGCGCGTAAAACCGGCGCGCGCGGCTTGCGTTCCATTGTAGAAGGCGTTTTGCTGGATACCATGTACGATTTACCGTCGCAAGAAAATTTAGCCAAAGTTATCGTAGATGAAGATGTGATTGAAAAAGGCGAGAAGCCGAAATTAATTTTCAAATAGTCTCTCATTTAGCGTTAAAAAAGTGCGGTTAAATTTGACCGCACTTTTTAGTCTAAGCTTGAACTTTCGTTTTTTGCCCCCACTTACCTGTTAATCTACAGATTTAAAGAGAAGAAAGAGTATATAAATATGAACGCAAAACAAATTGAACGCCGGGAATTACCGCTTCTTCCACTTCGTGACGTGGTGGTTTTTCCTTATATGGTGATGCCGTTGTTTGTCGGTCGCGATAAATCCATTCGCAGCTTGGATCAAGCGATGGAATCCGGCAAACAGCTGTTGCTTGTGGCGCAAAAACAGGCGGAAATTGAAGATCCCGAAGCCAAGGATTTATACAACGTCGGCACAATCGTGAACATTATTCAAATGCTGAAACTGCCTGACGGCACGGTAAAAGTGCTGGTGGAAGGTCAGCAACGCGCCAATATCGTCAGCATCAGCGATACGGATGCTTTTACGGCGACCGTCGAATTGGTGGATACGGTTTGGAGCGATGCCAAAGAAATTGATGTCGTGCGTCAAATGGCATTTAGAGAATTTGAAAACTACGTTAAGCAGAATAAAAAGATTCAACCCGAAGTGTTGAATGCGCTTTCAGTAATTGATGATGCGGATCGCTTTGCGGATACGCTAGCGGCGCATTTGCCGGTGGCGGTGCGTCATAAACAGGAAATTTTAGCGCGCGCTAACGTTCAGGAACGTTTGGAATATTTGCTTGGCACAATGGAAAGCGAAACGGACTTGCTGCAAGTGGAAAAACGGATTCGTTCCAAGGTGAAAGAGCGCATGGAAAAAACGCAGCGCGATTATTACCTGAACGAACAGCTTAAAGTGATTCGCAAAGAACTGGACGGTGACGAAGAAGCGGAAGCGGATAACGAAATCGATCAGCTGCGTAAAAAACTGGATGAAGCGAAGCTGCCTGCGGAAGCGAAAGAAAAAGTGGAAAGCGAGTTGAAAAAACTGAAAATGATGTCGCCGATGTCTTCGGAAGCGACGGTTATTCGCGGTTATATCGACTGGATGTTGCAGGTGCCTTGGCATAAACGCACTAAAGTGAAAAAAGACATTTTGAAAGCGCAGGAAATTTTAGACGCGGATCATTACGGTCTGGAACGGGTGAAAGAGCGCATTCTGGAATATCTTGCGGTGCAAAGCCGTTTGAACCAAATCAAGGGGCCGATTCTTTGTTTAGTCGGACCGCCGGGGGTGGGAAAAACCTCTTTAGGGCAATCCATTGCCAATGCGACCGGACGTAAATACGTGCGTATGGCATTAGGCGGCGTGCGTGATGAAGCGGAAATCCGCGGTCACCGCAAAACCTATATCGGTTCGTTGCCGGGCAAACTGATTCAGAAAATGGCAAAAGTCGGAGTAAAAAATCCGTTATTCCTGCTGGATGAAATTGATAAGATGGCGATGGATTACCGCGGTGATCCGGCGGCTGCATTATTGGAAGTGCTTGATCCGGAACAAAACTCAAAATTTAACGATCATTATCTGGAAGTGGATTATGATTTATCCGATGTAATGTTTGTGGCGACCTCAAATTCCATGAATATTCCGGGGCCGTTACTGGATCGTATGGAAGTGATTCGTCTTTCCGGCTATACCGAAGATGAAAAGCTCAATATCGCCACTCGCCATTTGTTACAAAAACAAATGGAACGCAACGGATTGAAAAAAGGCGAACTGACCATTGAAGACAGCGCTATTTTAGACATTATCCGCTATTACACTCGTGAAGCCGGTGTGCGCGGGCTTGAACGCGAAATTTCAAAAATCTGCCGTAAAGCAGTGAAAAATTTACTGTTGGATAAGAAAGTGAAAACATTGGTGGTGAATGCCGATAATTTACATGATTATCTCGGGGTGAAACGTTTTGACTTCGGTCTGGCGGATACGCAAAATCGTGTAGGCGAAGTGACCGGTCTGGCCTGGACGGAAGTGGGCGGTGATTTGCTCACCATTGAAACCGCTTCCGTGGTCGGCAAAGGTAAACTGACTTTCACCGGCTCGCTGGGAGATGTGATGAAAGAATCCATCCAGGCGGCGATGACGGTGGTGCGTTCCCGCGCGGAAAAATTAGGGATCGCTACTGATTTCCACGAAAAACGCGATATCCATATTCACGTGCCGGACGGCGCCACGCCGAAAGACGGCCCGAGCGCGGGGATTGCCATGTGTACGGCATTGGTTTCCTGTTTAACGGGAAATCCGGTGCGTGCCGACGTGGCGATGACAGGCGAAATCAGTCTGCGCGGTAAAGTGTTGCCGATTGGCGGATTAAAGGAAAAACTTTTGGCGGCCCATCGCGGCGGGATTAAAACGGTGATTATTCCGAAAGATAATGTGAAAGATTTGGAGGAAATCCCGGAAAACGCCAAACAAAGTCTGACCATTCATGCAGTGGAAACCATTGACGAAGTGTTAACGATCGCCTTGGAAAATCCGCCGCAGGGCGTAGAGTTTGTGAAATTGGCGCCGGTGGGGTCGGTGAAAGTGCCGCGTCCGCGTAAAACTTCGAAACACAAACCGACGGTGAACTAATCGCCGAAGACGATGAAAACCGTCATCAGATAAAAGCATAAAGTGCGGTCGAAAAAACATAAGATTTTTTGACCGCACTTTTATGTAAGAAAGCCGGGAAATATTTAATATTTAAACGCTTGTGAGAATAGTAAGCCCGTAAAAAAACTGCTAGAATAAATCGTTTATTTCTTATCCAGTTCGCAAGTTATGTTAAAAAAGCCTTTTCGATTCTTTTGCTTCTTCCGTCTTTTGCGATGGCGCAATCTTATGTGGTTTATGATTTTACCCACGACAAAATATTGGAAAGCCGTTCGCCTTATTCCGTGCAGCCTATCGCCTCGGTGACGAAATTGATGACGGCAAACGTATTTTTGGAAAATAACCGTAATCGAAACTGTACGGCATCGATTACGGATGAAGATAACGATTACATTAAGGGCACGCACACCAAATTGCCGAAATATACGCCGATGCCTTGCGGTGAATTATTGAAAGCCATGCTGGTGCATTCCGATAACTATGCGGCCCATGCGCTGGCGCGTTCGGCGGGGATGTCGCGTATTCAATTTATCGGCAAGATGAATGAAAAAGCAAAAGAATTAGGCATGAAATCCACGCGTTTCAGCGACAGCTCGGGATTGTCCAGTAATAATGTTTCGAGTGCCATGGATTTGGTGAAGCTCGCCAAATATTCTTTGAATAAGCCGCAGATTCAGGCGTTGTCCAATACTTCGGCGGCTTATATCCGCGCGGGCGGGCGCAATGTTTTTGTGAAAAATACCAACAAACTGGTGCGAGAAGAAATTTTCGGCGCCGCCCTGAATAAAACGGGTTACATTCGCGAATCGGGATATAATCTGGTGTTCGTTAATAAATTTCAATGCCACCAATCCACCATCGGCGTGATCAGTTTGAATAATACCAGTTCCGCGTTCCGTTCGGCGTTTACGAAAAGTAAACTTGAACAATACGGTTGTCTCACCTTGAATAACCGGGAATTACGTAATTCCGGCGACGATGCGCTTTATGAAGAAGGTTACGACGAAATGGCATTCGAGCAGCTGATTGAGCGCGTAGCAAATTAACGCTTCGGCGGACGAACTTCCCGATAAGTTAAAAGTGCGGTGAAAAATTTGCTTATTTTTCACCGCACTTTATTTTATAATCGACGAGATTTTTATTTTTAAATATAGGATTAACCGCCATGTTAATGGAAAAATTGCACCATGCCGCCAATAGCTGGGTTTCGAAAGCCATTTTAGGCGCTATTGCCGTTTCATTCGTGATTTCGGGAATGTACGGCTATCTGGGTTCGTCTTCCGATACCTCGGCCGTAAAAGTGAACGGTGAAGAAATTTCCCAACAAAACTTTCAACAGCAATATAACAATGAATTTCAACGTCTGGAACAACAGTTAGGCCCGCAGTTCGCCGCTTTATCGGATACGCCGGAATTTACCGCGGGATTACGCCAGACCGTGCTTAACCGTTTGATTGATCAGGAATTATTGCGCCAATATGGTGACGAACTGAATATCGCCGTGAGCGATGAACAGATTAAACGGGAAATTGTGCGTACGCCGGAGTTTCAGGTGGACGGCAAATTCAGCAATGAAACTTACCAATTATTCCTGCGTAACAATAATTTGAGCTCGGACGCTTATGCGCAATATTTGCGCGAAGCGTTACGTTTGGCGCAACTGCAAAGTGCATTGACGGATACCGCTTTTTTAGTGCCGGCCAGTCAGGATACCTTCGCCAAAGGATTCTTTCAGTCCCGCACCGTGCGTTTGGCGCATTTACCGTTAGCGGCCGAAATTGCGAAGCAAACGGTGACGGAAGAAGAAATCCGGAATTATTACGATTCGAATAAATCGGCATTTACCGTTCCGGAATTAATTAAAGTGCAATATCTGGATTTAACGCCGGCGATTGCGGAAAAAGCGGTGAAAGTGACTGATGTGGAAATTCAGCAATATTATCAGGATCATAAAGCGGATTTCACCACAAAGGGCCAAGAACGCCTCGCTCATATTCAACTGGCAAACGAAAAAGAGGCTTTGGATGCGTATGAAGCCTTACAAAAAGGTGCGGATTTCGCTACTGTAGCAAAAGAGAAATCCAATGATAAAGTTTCTGCCGCAAACGGCGGCGATTTGGGATGGTTGAACGCCGGCGATTTACCGAAAGAATTTGAGGATGCGGCAACAATTCTTGAAGTCGGCCGTTACAGTACGCCGGTCAATGTGGACGGTCAGTTCCATATTATTCGGGTATTGGATCGCAAAGATTCCGCGTTATTGCCGCTTGAACAAGTGAGAGAACAGATTACTCAGGCTATTCGTCGGGATTTGGTCAGTAACCAATTTTATTCGCTGGAAAAACAGGTGGCGGAGAAAGCCTTCGAAGATCGCACTTCATTAACCGCTGCGGCGAAAGCGGCCGGTGTGGAAGTCAAAGAAACCGATTATTTTCCGCGTAACGGCGTGCCGGCGGAATTGAATTTCCCGTCTGTGGTGAATGCAATGTTTGACGGTGACGTGTCGCAAGGCAATGTGAATTCCGAACCGATGAATGTGGGCGATCAACATTCCATCGTCGTTCGCGTAGTGGATCATAAAGCGGAAGGCACCAGAAGTCTGGAGGAGGCCCGTCAGGAAATTACCGATTTCTTAAAACGTCAGAAAGCGGAAACCGCCGTTTTGGCGCAGGCCGAGAATATTGTTAAAGAGTTGGAAGCCGATAAACCGTTACCGGCGGGTATTAGCTTCGGCGCGGAAGAAAAATGGGT
This sequence comes from Exercitatus varius, assembly GCF_029577735.1. Taxonomy (NCBI): domain Bacteria; kingdom Pseudomonadati; phylum Pseudomonadota; class Gammaproteobacteria; order Pasteurellales; family Pasteurellaceae; genus Exercitatus; species Exercitatus varius. Next base: position 92,131 of record NZ_JARQTO010000003.1, read on the forward strand.
TTATGCGGAAAATAAAGATCCGGCCTTAAACAATATTATTTTCACGATGCAGCCGAAAGAAAACCGGACCGCTTATAAGGCGGCAAAAGCCAATAACGGCGATGTGATGATCGTAGCATTAGACAAAGTGGAAGACGGGCAGGTAGACGATACCTTACGTCAGCGTTTCGACGCGCAAGTGTTACAGGATAAAATGCGTGATGCTCAGATCCATTTGTTGCAGTCATTACGGGTGAAAGCGAAGATTGAAGTGAATGAATCTTTTATGAAGCAGAACGAAGATAATTAACAGATAAAAGTTAAAAATAAACCGCTGGGATTTCTCAGCGGTTTTTTTTATCTTGAAAGTGCGGTCGGATTAATAAGTGGTTAGACCTGATTTTGACTGTGGTCGTACCAATAAAATTGTAAATTAAGTCTATTCTAATAAATATCTTTGTAAAGATAAGTTATTTTTTGTCTTGATGTTATTTTGGAACCAATAAGGGGGTACTATGAAAATTAATACGTTAACCATGGGAATGGTTGCTGCGTTCGCAGCCTCAACTGCAACCGCATCCGATACAACAACACTCATTTATGCGGAGAATGACGCGGCCAATGGCGTTAGCCAAAACAACGCTATTGCTCCGGCATATTCCACACCGGCGGATTCGCCGACGAGCAACGGTTCGACATATGTCGCACCGATAGCCGGCACCGGTTACGGTAATTCGGTGGTGGGGCAATACAATGAAGTATTGACGACATCAAACAGTTCCAGTGTTTTTGGTAATCAAAACAGCGTAAACGGCAGTCACGCCAATGCATTTGGTGACGGCAACCAGGCGCTGGGCGAATATGCACAGGCATACGGCGATACCAATAACGTCAACGGTTCTCAATCTATCGGTTATGGTTATCATAATACGGTTGGTACCTTTATCGGCGCGGCTTCTTCGAATAATATTACGGGCTTAAACACCGTTTCGACAGTCGCCTCGGATAATGCGACGGCGGTCGGTTCGAATAACTGGGTTAACTCCCATAATTCCGTTGCGATCGGGACGAACAACACGATTAATTCCGATACAAATTCTACTCAAAATTCGACCGCACTTGGTCAGGGAATTACCATTTCAACCAGAAACGCCGTCGCCATCGGTAATGCGACAACGGTTTCATCCGTAGCGGGGATCGCCATCGGCCATTTAGCGAATGTAAGCGGCGTTACCGAAGACGGTGCGGCAATCGCTATCGGCGTTGAATCGGTTTCTTCCGGAAATGCCTCCGTTTCGCTGGGCTATCAGTCCGACTCAAGCGGGATTGACGCCGTTTCTCTAGGTTCGCATGCCGTTGCCAATGCAATCTATTCGACGGCGTTGGGGCGTTATTCCAGCGCGACATTGAATGAATCCGTCGCCTTGGGTTCGGGGTCGGCAACGGGTGAAACGGCAACCACGGAAACGTCGGCCACGATTAACGGCATTACTTACAGCGGTTTTGCGGGGCAACCGGAACGCGACGGGCTCGTAGTGTCAGTAGGTAAATCGGATAATAATACGTATCGCCAGATCAAAAATGTGGCGGCGGGTAACATTTCGATGGCGTCCACCGATGCGATTAACGGTTCCCAGCTTTATCTGGTTGCAAAAACATTGACGGATGAAATTAACAAAAAAGCCACGCCGATTGATGGTAATACGTTAAATTTTGTGAACAGCACTACGGCGAATATCACCGTTGATAACGGTAATGTGACAGTGGACGTGAACACGGGAAATATGACCACGGCAAACGGTAAAGCCGTTGCGGACGGTAATGTGACGCCTAACAGTATTGCAAAAGTGCAGAACGTGATTGATGCCGTGAATAATGTCAGCTGGAATGTGACATCGTCTGTGGATAATGCAACGGCAAACGGCGCCACTCAGAACACTTATACGGCAACGGATAATAGCGTGAAAGCCGGCGACACGGTAGCGATTAATGCCGGTCGTAATGTGGAAATCAGCGGTTCGGGCAAAACAATCAATGTAGCGGTGTCGGATAATCCGAAATTTAATACGGTGACGGCTGATACGGTTCAAGTGAATAACGGTCCGACAATAAACAGCGACGGTATTAACATGAACGACAAGAAAATTAGCAATGTAGCGCCGGGAACGGCGGATACCGACGCGGTTAACGTCAGTCAATTGCGTAACAGCATGAATAATGCCAATGCAAACGTACGCCGGGTGGACAAAAAACTGCGGGCGGGAATTGCCCAAGCCGGTGCGATGGCAAATATTCCGCAAGTGACGAAAAACGGCGGTAGCGGCGTCGGCGTCGGTGTGGCTAATTATCGCAACGAAAATGCAATTGCGGTGGGATATTCCCGCTTGTCCGATAACGGCAAACATATTATTAAGCTCAGCGCAGGTGCGGATACCCGCGGTTACGGTATGACCGGCGCAGGTTATATGTATCAGTGGTAATCGGACTGAAAACGGGGCTTTCGAAGCCCTGTTTTTTATTTCGGAAAAAATTCGCTGGTTTTTGACCGCACTTTATGATATAAAGTCGCGGTTATTTTTGGCTTTCAAAAATAATCGATTAACTTTATTAACAACACACACATATCGTTCGGGTAAATCGGGGTGCCAAACGGTCGGTTTACTTGGTATGTGGAGGCTCAACCCCAATAAAAGGAAAATATTATGGCACAAGTTTCAATGCGTGAAATGATTAACGCAGGCGTACATTTCGGTCACCAAACCCGTTACTGGAATCCAAAAATGAAACCGTTCATTTTCGGTGCGCGTAACGGCGTTCATATCGTGAATTTGGAAAAAACCCTTCCGTTATTCAACGAAGCATTAGCCGAATTAACCCGTATCGCAAACAACAACGGTAAAGTTTTGTTCGTCGGTACAAAACGTGCGGCAAGCGAAGCGGTTAAAGCGGCGGCGTTAGATTGCCAGCAATTCTATGTAAACCATCGTTGGTTAGGTGGTATGCTGACTAACTGGAAAACGGTTCGTCAGTCAATCAAACGTTTGAAAGATTTGGAAACGCAATCTCAAGACGGTACATTTGAAAAATTAACCAAAAAAGAAGCGTTAGATCGTTCACGCGAAATGGCTAAATTGGAATTAAGCCTTGGCGGTATCAAAGATATGGCGGGCCTTCCGGATGCAATTTTCGTTATCGGTGCCGATTACGAACACATTGCCATCAAAGAAGCGAACAATTTAGGTATTCCGGTATTCGCGATTGTTGATACTAACTCAAGCCCGGATAATATTGATTATGTTATCCCGGGTAATGACGACGCCACTCGTGCGATTCAATTATACTTAACTGCTGCAGCCGCGGCAGTGAAAGAAGGTCGCAAAGCCGAAGCAGCGGTTGAAGAAAAATTTGCTGAAGAAGCGGCAGAGTAATCCGGCATAAAAAACAGGGGGCGAAGGTTCCCTGTTTTATTTCAAATTCTAAAGTGCGGTGTTTTTTTACGTTGTTTTTACAACATCGCATTTCAATCAAATTCCAACTCAATTTTAGAGGGCAAGAAAATGGCTGAAATTACAGCATCATTAGTTAAAGAACTTCGTGAACGTACCGGCGCAGGTATGATGGAATGTAAAAAAGCGTTAGTTGAAGCGAACGGCGATATCGAATTGGCAATCGACAACATGCGTAAGTCCGGTCAGGCTAAAGCAGCGAAAAAAGCGGGTCGCGTAGCGGCTGAAGGTGTGATCATTGCACGTATTGCAAACGGTTTCGGTGTGTTAGTCGAAATGAACTGTGAAACCGACTTCGTTGCAAAAGATTCCGGTTTCTTAGGCTTGGCAAATGAAGTGGCGGATTATGCGGCGGCTAACAAAGGCACTGAAATTGAAGCGTTAGCGGCGCAATTTGAAGAAAAACGTGCGGCGTTAGTGGCTAAAATCGGTGAAAACATGACTATTCGTCGTGTTCAATACTTGGATGACGCGCGCGCATCTTACTTGCACGGTGCGAAAATCGGCGTATTGGTTGCCGGTCAGGGCGGTGACGAAGAATTGTTCAAAAAAGTGGCAATGCACGTTGCGGCAAGCCGTCCGGATTATGTGAATCCGACGGACGTGCCTGCGGATGTTGTTGAACATGAGCGTAACATCCAAGTGGATATCGCAATGCAATCCGGTAAACCGCGCGAAATCGCAGAAAAAATGGTTGAAGGTCGTATGAGAAAATTCACCGGTGAAGTTTCATTAACCGGTCAACCGTTTGTTATGGATCCTGCACAGTCCGTCGGTGATTTCTTAAAAGCAGCCGGCGCGACAGTATCCGGTTTCGTCCGTTTTGAAGTGGGCGAAGGTATTGAGAAAGTGGAAGAAGATTTTGCGGCCGAAGTAGCGAAAATCACAGGCGGCAACGCTTAATTCTCAATTTATGGAAAACTTCCTAAAAGCAGGCTTAGCGCCTGCTTTTTTATTGCAGACGGAATGGTTATAAAAGCACTCCGTTATTAAAACAAAGCTTCGCTTATTATGTTTTTGGTCATCTAGTCGAAAATCGTTTCAGAAAAATAAAAACCACCGTAAGGTGGTTTTTTATTGATGAATTAATTTTAAACGTCTAAGCCGAGGACTTTGCGGCCGTTGATACTGGCAATATTCACCATTTCGTCCAGATTAGGGAAACGGCAACCCGCCGCCAGCAGACTTAATTCCTGCCATAAATCCCCTTCGCATAACGGAACCATATAGTCACAGATATTATCCGTACCCAGTGCGACCGTGATGCCAGCCGGGATCATTTCGTCCGCCGGGGTTAATGCATTGTGAAACGGCATAAGCTCTTCTTTACGGTTGCTGTCGATCCAGGCCATCGGACAGGCGATCATCATCATTTTAGCCTGTCGCATTTTTTCGTATAAGGCATAGCGGTATTCTTTCGAATGCGCGCCGATGGAAATGCCGTGAATGGCCACCACACGGCCTTCCATGCCGTGCTCGATAGTTTTATCGCAAAGTTGTTCCGTTTCTTTTTCTTTCGGCGTATTGAATTGGTCCACATGCACATGGCACATAATCCCAAGAGATTTGGCTTTATCCAGCAAAATATCCATGGCTTCCAGTCCGCGCCCGTAATCCAGCTCATCGCGATAAGGCAAACCGCCGATCATATCCACCATTTCCGAACCGATATCAAACCATTTTCTGGCGGTCGGTTCAATTACGCCTTTTAATGTCTGATTGGCGAATTTTAGCGTAATGTCATTTTTATAAACTTCACGGGCTTTATGGGCGGCGATAATTGCACGATCTTCACAAACCGGATCGATGTCCACAAAAGTACCGAATGCCGTCACGCCCTGGGAAATCATTAATTCGATAGCCTGACAAAAACGGGCGTAATAATCTTCTACGGTTGATGTTCGTTTAACTTCATCCACTAAATCCCATTTCTGTTGAAGATTACTGTTATGGTAAATGCTGATTTTTTCGGGGGTCATGGTGAATGCCCGGTCAGCATGAGCGTGAGCGTTAACCCAACCGCCTTTTTTAATGATTTCGTCCCGGATGTAGGTTTTAAAACTACGAACGTGATTCTTCATATATAACTCCGTAAAAAGAACAAATCGGTGAAATAAATGAGATTAGCGATAGACAGATGGGTGTATGAAAAAAGGTGCTAACCAGTATTGCCAAGCCGGCTGCATTGAAAGGAATGTTATAAAAAACTCTCTGATTTTTCATTAATAACATTGTCGTCTAGTCTCTATGGATGCTAGGTCGCTAGTATAATCGTCCAAGCGTTATTTTTCAATAAAAGATCGACTTTGCGTAAAAACATCAAGGAACAGGCCGAGCGGCGGTCGGGTTGATGAAGTTTTTTCGTAAGTGCGGTCAAATTTTTGATAGTTTCCTTTGCGGTCAAGGTGATATTGCGTACCATCCGGCACAACAATGACATTCTGACGGCTATCCGCCAGCAGAACCCATTCCGTCGGACGTTGAGTATGATCGAACAGATTATGCCCTAACGTATAATCCGAGTTCGGATTTTTTACCCAGAACAGGTTGTACATCAGCGCCGGCACCACATCGATATGGCTGGTTAATTTGTTTTCGATACCCGTATTCAACTCTTTCCAGGAAACAATCATCGGTACTTTTATGGCTTCCGGCGCGAAATATTCCAGCTGTTCTTTTTCCGTTTTCCGGAAGACATATCCGCGTTCCGAGGTGATAATCACCGCCGTATTTTCCAACTGATTCTGCGCCTGTAATTGGGACAATACAAGATTTAACAATTGATCCGTTTGTTTCAGCAGTTGTTCGTAAGCCTGTTGTTCCGCAGCGAGATCCTTATAGTTTTTCTCTTTCATCGGTTGAGTTAAATTTAAGCTGAGATAACTGAACCACGGCGTATCCGCTAACCGGCGATTAAACCATTGTTGCCAATTTTTGACCGCACTTTCGTTATTTTTCTTACCTTGCTTCATTCTGACTTGCGAAAACAGCGCTTGCCGGAAAATGCTGTCGTTGAAGTTCGTTGCGGAAAATAAGCCGAATTGATATTGATCCCGGCGTAATTTGTCCACCAGTACGGAAGACAGTTTTTGATTCAATAAACTGTCGGTGTAGTTGGCGGTTAAACCGTAGAATAAACCGGTGACGGCGCCATTGCCCGTTAATCCGGTGGTGTAATGATTGTTAAACCGGGTTGCGCGAGAGGCAAATTCATACAAGGCCGGCATTTTTTCCGCTTGAATCGCATCTTGCCGCAAACCGTTAACGGTGATGATTAACACATTCGGTTTTTCCGCCGTCGTTTCGTAAGTTAATGTATTTTTCGGATACTGAATGGCGGGCGCGTCGGCGTTGCCTTCCTGATTAATTTTTGCCTGATGTTCTTCTTTATCCAAGAAACCGTGTTTTTCCAGAAACGAGCGCGCCGTCATCGGATAAGATAACGGGAAATTGGATTTTTGCATGGTAATCGGGCGGTAAATGGTGGCGTCCGCCCAGGCATAAATCAAATGAGAAAAAATAAATAATGCGGTTAAGCCGAAACCCACATGACGGATCCATTTTTGGCGTTCCAGACTGCGTAACTTGTACCATGCCCAGCGGGAAAAGACCATCTGTACCAATAGCAGAAACGGCATCGGCGTGAAGAAAATCTGCCAGTCACGGGATAATTCTCCGTTTTCGGGGTTTACCAGCAGATTCCAGACGACGGAGGAAAGATGCAGGTTAAAACGGGCGAAAACTTCGGTATCCACCAGTAACAAGGTAGTGGCAAGGGTCGCGAAAATTACGGAAATTCCGCGAAAAGTGCGTTCGTTTTTGATGATGAAACTGAGCGGAAAGATAACCAGCAAATAAAGCGAGAAACAGACAAAGCTGAAATGCCCGAGCAGACTGATGAAAAAGTACAGCTTACCAAAAAACGTATGCGGCCAGTCGATAATGAAAGCGTAGCGGGAACCGATTAAAACCGCCCAAATAATATTAAAGAAAGCAAACCAATGCCCCCAGGATATTTTCTGGGAGGTTTGCTCTCGATATTGCCGATCGAATTTGATTTTACCGTTTTTCAACCAAAGCATAGCATTCCGGCGCCAGACTTATTTTTTTACCGAATTCATTAACGCATCGGAAAATGCCTGCGCCAATGCGACTTGCTGGTGGGTTCCCACGCTGCTGGTGAGTAAATTGGTGACCATATTGCCCATGACGATAAGCGACAGTTCCACGGGCGCCTGGTGCTTTTCCAGCACGGCGATCATGTCGTGTAAAACCGCATCAACTTGTTTGTCCGGGTATTTTGAGTTTTTAGCCATAATCAGATCTGAATTTTCTGTGGATTTAATTTCGCGATCCTATCACATTTTCGTGTAAAGTGCGGTTATAATTAGCGACGTTTTATAAATTTCTTTTTATTCGGGCGGTAAAATGAGCATTACAGTCAATCAAATTGTGTTACATCAGCTGGTTAAGCAAACTGCGGAAGACGGAAATTTTCAGTTAGATACCGTATTACGCGACGATCTTTTGCAAATCAGTCCGGAAGTGGAACAGTTAATGCTCGAACTGCATCGGGCTTATCAAGGTAAAGCCAAAGGCTACGGCGTGTTTAAGCGGGAATCGTTGTTTGCTCAGCAATTAAATCGGTTATTGGAGCGGGAAACGGATTTTCTACCGTTTAGTTATGAATCCGCGCAATTACTGGCAGCCGAGCTTGGTAAATATGCCTTCGCGGAAAGCGGTACGCTGGTTTTATGCCAATATAACTTTTTAGCGACGGATTATCTGTTTATCGCATTGCTGGACAGCCGAATCAGCATGTTAGTGGATGAAAATCTGGAGATTCACCGGACCCAATATCTGAACATTAATCAATTTGATCTTGCGGCACGGATTAATTTAACGGATTTACAGTTAAACGCGCAGTCAAACCGTTACTTAACGTTTATTAAAGGCCGAGTCGGGCGCAAAGTCGGTGATTTTTTTATGGATTTCTTAGGAGCGGACGAAGGTTTAAACCCACAAGTGCAAAATCAGTGTTTATTGCAGGCAGTGAGCGATTACTGCGTTCAGGGCGAGTTGAATAAAGAACAGACCCAAGCGGTGAAAAAACAAGTATTCGATTATTGTAAAGGACAAATTCATGCCGGCGATGACATCGCTTTAGCGGAACTTTCTGCGGAATTGCCCACTCTAAATGAACGGTCTTTCGCCTCCTTTACCCATGAACGGGATTACGGTCTGGAAGAGACAATTCCGCCGGTGCGTTCGACCTTAAAAGCGCTGACCAAATTTTCCGGTTCGGGAAAAGGCATCACTATCAGTTTTGATGCGGCGTTAATGAATCAGCGCATTATCTGGGACGAAGAAGCGGACAGTTTAACGATTCACGGATTGCCGGTAAACCTGCGCGATCAATTACAACGGAATTTGAAGCATGATAATTAATTTGGCAATTTTCTGAAGTTTCTGTATCATCATTATCTATAAATTAAAACAACAAGGCTGGCTAGCATAATGAAAATTAAACTAATTTTGACCGCACTTTGCATGTCATTTGTGGTGTCTGCATGTTCAACGGTGGAAAAAGTCGTGTATCGCATCGATGTACCGCAAGGTAACTATCTGGAAAAATCTGCGGTTGATAAACTGCAAGTGGGGATGACGCGCGAGCAGGTGAAATATTTACTGGGCACGCCGGTGTTGCAGGATCCTTTCAGTACGCAAACCTGGTATTACGTTTACTTGCAGCAAAATGCGTATGAAGCGCCGCAGCAACATACTTTAACGGTGAATTTTAATCAGGCGGGCAATGTCACGGATTTTAATCTGGATAAACCGTTACCTGAAACCAAAAGGGAAGTGGTAAATAACGCCATTATTGAAGCTACCCCGCAGGAATCGGGTAGTTGGTGGCAGTTCTGGAAATGATTTTTCAGCCGGAACGTTGATCAAATACATAGGATACTTTAATGACGAAAATTTTATTAGTTGATGACGACGTCGAATTAACGGATCTTTTAGGGGAACTGCTGTCACTGGAAGGGTTTGAAGTCGTGACGGCGCAAAACGGTCTGGAAGCGCTGGAAAAACTGGATGATAGTATTTGTCTGGTTTTACTTGACGTCATGATGCCGGGATTGAACGGTATCGAAACCCTTAAACAAATCCGTCAGAAATCGGTCGTGCCGGTTCTGATGTTGACCGCCCGCGGTGACGATATTGATCGTATTATCGGTTTGGAACTGGGCGCGGACGATTATCTGCCGAAACCGTTTAATGATAGAGAACTGGTTGCGCGAATTAAAGCGATTTTGCGCCGGACAACCAATGCCGCCCCGATTTCGGGTTTATCATCCAAAATGGATGAAATGCAGGATATGGAGTTTTTCGGTCTGAAAATTTATCCGACCCGTCAGCAAGTGGTTTATCATGATTCGACGTTGGAACTGACCAGTTCGGAATTTGCGTTGTTATATGTTCTGGTTAAATATCAGGGACAGATTATTTCCCGCGAGCGACTTTGTCTTGAAGCGTTGGGTAAAGAACTGGTACCGTTTGATCGCACTATTGATATGCATATGTCAAACTTACGAAAAAAATTACCTGAGCGCGAACATGGTTTGCCTTGGTTTAAAACCGTGCGCGGACGGGGTTATATTTTATTGACCGAATAACGAATAATAAGGCGGAAGTCTTGCTTTCCTTTTTTTACCGACGCATTAATCGCCTTTCCTTTCAGTTGCTTGCGTCGTTTTGGCTGGTTATTTTTACCACCTTGAGTATTACATTCGTTCTTTTGCACTTTCTGGACAGCCATGGGCCCGAGAAACTGGAAAGTGAGGAGTTGCGCACCTATCACAAACAAATTCTTTCCGTTTACCGGACAAATCAAATCTATCGTATTTTAGGATTTGCCAAAAATTCGTTGCCTACTGAAGAAACGAGTGATTTGCATGCCGTATTGTTTAATCCGGATACGAAAGAAATTGCGGGAACTTCGGCCGACGAATACCCTGATGTTCAAAATTTTATTTTTCGTTCTAACGATTTCTCCAATCCAATGGTACAGGTGGTTAATGAAAGACGCATTGTCGGGCCTTTTTCCGTTAACGTGAATCTTATTAATGAACATAATGAGCCTAAGGATGTGGCTTATTTAATGTATTTCGTCTCTCCGGTGGATACGCATCTTGTCTTTCTTTCTTATTTGTTCGCTCATCCGTTTCTGGTCATGTTGATTATTGCGTTAGCCTCTACGCCCGTCTTGTTGCTGTTGGCCTGGAGAATCGGTATACCTATCACGCGTTTCAGACAGGCGGCGGAATTGGTTTCTCTCGGGCAGTTTGTCACCAATCCCGATTTGGAGAATAAAGGGCCGATTGAATTACGCCAGGTAGGAAAGAGTTTAAACCATATGACCACCTCGTTGGCGGAATTATTGGATACCCATCAACGATTGGTTTCCTCTATTTCTCATGAGCTGCGTACGCCGTTAACCCGCTTGCAGTTGGCGGTGGCCTTATTGCGTCGCCGTGTGGGCGAATATCCGGAAACCAAGCGGATTGAGATGGAATCCGAACGTTTGGATAAAATGATCAACGATTTGTTGTTGCTTTCCAGAAACCAGTTACGTTTGCAGTTGGAGCGGGATTACCTGACCGTCGATTCCATCTGGAATGAAGTGATTGAAGATGCTGAATTCGAAGCGGAACATCGTAAGATCGATTTTACTTTTATTCAATTAATTAAACATCCCGAACGCTATTTAATCTTAGGTGATAAAGAAGCCTTAGCCAGTGCGTTGGAAAATATTTTGCGGAACGCATTAAAGTATACGAATAATAAAATTGTCGCCTTGATGACGCTGAAGAAAAGCGATCTTATGATGATTATTGTGGACGACAACGGCGCCGGCGTATCGGAACAGGAATATGAGCGAATCTTTAAACCTTTTTATCGTGTTGATGAAGCGCGCACCCGAACGACCGGAGGAACCGGCTTAGGATTAGCGATTGTCGTCAATACCGTGCAGCAGCATCAGGGCCGGGTTTGGGCGGAAAAAAGTCCTTTCGGCGGTTTACGGATTGTAATGGAGTTGCCGCTTGCGACGGAAAAATAACGTTATTCAGGCAAAATAAAAAGCATCAATCGATGCTTTTTTTTACCTTATATCTGATTCTCCGCTTATTGGCGGTAGTTTTTTAAGAAACGGGCAAATTTACTCAGTGCGTCGTCCAGTGTTTGAATATGTGGCAGAAAGACCAATCGGAAATGATCCGGTTTATGCCAGTTAAAACCGCGACCGTGTACCAGCAGCACTTTTTCCTGACGCAATAAATCCAGCACCATTTTTTCATCGTCGTAAATATTGAATCGTTCAATATCGATTTTCGGGAACATGTATAACGCTCCTTTCGGTTTTACGCAACTGACGCCCGGAATATCGTTTAACAGCTGATAGGCGCGTTCCCGTTGGTCATATAAGCGCCCGCCCGGCACAATAAATTCATTGATACTTTGATAGCCGCCCAATGCGGTTTGAATCGCGTGCTGCATCGGCACATTAGCGCATAAACGCATGGACGCAATCATATCCAACCCTTCGATATAACCTTTTGCCCGCGCTTTCGGGCCGTTTAAAATCATCCAACCCTGGCGGAAACCGCATACGCGGTAAGCTTTGGATAAACCGTTCAGAGTAATCGTGAGTAAATCGGGCGCCAGTGCCGCAATATGATAGTGCACCGCATCGTCGTAAGTGATTTTATCGTAAATTTCATCGGCAAAAATCAACAAATCGTTCTGGCGCGCCACTTCCACGATGTCTTCCAACAGTTCCTTGCTGTAAACGGCGCCTGTCGGATTGTTAGGGTTAATGATTACAATCGCTTTGGTTCGCGGCGTGACTTTGGATTTAATATCTTCAATGGACGGAAACCAATCCTGTTCTTCATCGCATAAATAATGCACCGCTTTACCGCCGGCCAAGGTGACGGCGGCCGTCCATAACGGATAATCCGGCATCGGCACCAACACTTCGTCGTCATTGTTTAATAATGCCTGCATGGACATCGTAATCAGTTCCGACGCTCCGTTGCCGATATATACGTCGTTCACCGTCGCGCCCATAATGCCTTTGGATTGATAATATTGCACAATCGCTTTACGCGCCGAATATAAGCCTTTCGAGTCGCAATAACCCTGCGAAGTGGCGATATTGCGCATAATATCCACCAGCACCTCGTCAGGCGCTTCAAAACCGAATGCCGCCGTATTACCGATGTTAAGTTTTAAAATTTTGTTACCTTCTTCTTCAAGGCGTAACGCTTCCTGATGAACGGGACCGCGAATATCGTAACAAACGTGCTCGAGTTTGTCGGATTTAGGAAAAAAAGTCATTAAACGTTCCTTACTGCTAAAATAAAAAACTTGCGGAAAATTAACCGCACTTTACCCCCATTTCGGGCGGAATAAAAGATTTGCTAAAAAAATTTTTTTATTTGCGGTAAAATAGCCGCCATTTTTATGGATTAACCTCTGTCGCAGGCAAATGGAACAATTACAGCACGCGTTGTCAGAACAAGTCAAAACGCACCCGTTCACCCCACAATCTCCGACGATCACCGCATTTCGGGCGGAAATGCCGGCAGTCGGTTCGCTGTTGCCGTGGCTGAAAGGGCAGACGATGTTCCCGCAATATTATTTGAACTTTCGCGACAGCGCCCGCTGCATTGCCGCTATCGGTAAAGTGCGGTCGTTTTCCAGCGAGATTTCGGCGCAGGAATTTGTCCGCCAAACGGATTTGCTTGTGGTGGGCGGTTTAACTTTTGACAAACGGGCGACATTCTGGTTGCCGCGAATGGTATTGGAGCAGACGGATAATAAGCTGTACGCCACGCTTTATGCGGACGGCGCACAAAACCCGCAAAGCGAACGTCAGGCGGCGCTGGATGCGATAAAAACGTTGTCAAATTCGACCGCACTTTCGCCGGTGCGGCAACCGTTGCGAATCGATACGCAAAAAGCGGATGAAAACCGCTGGCGCGCCTGGGTGCAAAAAGCGGTCGACGCCATTGAGTGCGGAGATTTCACCAAAGTCGTTCTGGCGAACGAAACCTGTTTTGTTGCGTCAAATCCCATTGACGGTAAAGATTTTTTAGCCGAAAGCGAAAAGCAAAATACCGGATGTTATCATTTTTTATACGCGGAAAATCCGCAGCGGACTTTTGTGGGATCGACGCCGGAACGTCTGTTTGCCCGGCACAACGGTTCTATTCAAACGGAAGCGTTAGCCGGCACCGCCGCCATGAGCGAAGATCCGATTCAAAATCAGCGGGAAGCCGCATGGTTACTGAGCGATCCGAAAAATGACAACGAAAATCTGCTGGTGGTTCAGGATATTTGTGATAACTTAGCAAATTATGTCCGGCGGCTGGATGTGGGCGAAGTGGGGTTGAAACAGCTTCGCCGCGTGCAACATTTGCGTCGTCGGATTCAGGCGGAATTAAAACCGCCGTTTTCCGACGCCGCTTGTTTACAGGCGATTCATCCTACCGCGGCGGTTTCCGGTTTGCCGCAAAAAAAAGCGTTGGATTTTTTAAAAAACACGGAAAATTTTGACCGCACTTGGTATGCGGGAACATTGGGCGTTATGACCAAAAATCACAGCGAATTCTGCGTAACTATTCGTTCCGCATTTATTGAATCGAATAAAATCCGCGTTTTTGCCGGCGCGGGCATTGTGGCGGGTTCCGTCCCCCTGTTAGAATGGCGGGAAATAGAACGCAAAGCCTCGGGCTTATTAACCTTATTAACACATCACGGAGAGTAACTATGTCAATCAGCACCTTTAACCGTTGTTGGTCAAAAGTGATTTTGGAAACTTTGGTTCGTCATAACGTGAAACACGTGTGTATCGCGCCGGGATCGCGTTCAACTCCGTTAACTCTTGAAGCTGTCCGTTTACAGGAACGCGGCAAAGTACATTGCCATACCCATTTTGATGAGCGCGGTTTGGGCTTTTTAGCCTTGGGCATGGCGAAATCCTCCAATTCGCCGGCGGCGGTGATTGTGACGTCCGGCACGGCGGCGGCCAATTTATATCCGGCGATTGTGGAAGCGCGTCAAAGCGGTGAAAAACTGATCGTCTTAACGGCGGATCGTCCGCCCGAATTATTGGAATGCGGAGCCAATCAGGCGATTTTGCAGGAAAATATGTTCGCGCATTATCCTGTCGCGACCGTGAATTTACCGAAACCGAGTCAGAGTTACGCCGCGAAATGGCTGATTTCCACGTTGGATCAGGCTTGTCACCGCCAGTTTGTAGAGAAAGGCGTGGTGCATATCAATGTGCCTTTCGCCGAGCCTTTATATGAAGCCGATGTGAACGAAATTGACGAACACGTCTGGCTGGGGCCGGTTCGTCGCTGGTTAGGGCAAAACAAAAAATGGGCGGAATATCAGGAACCGCAGCTGGAAGTGTTAATGCACGAACATTGGGACGACTGGCGCACCAAGCGCGGTGTGATTGTGGCGGGCAAATTGCCGCAAGGGCACGGCATGGGGCTGAAACTTTGGGTGGAAACCATGGGCTGGGTGCTGTTAACCGATGTGCAATCCGGCGTGGAACCGACGTTGCCTTACGCCGACATCTGGCTTGCTAACAAAACCGTGCGGGAAAAATTATTGCAGGCGGATTTGGTGGTTCAACTGGGTTCGCATTTTGTCAGCAAACGCATTAATCAGTTTTTATCGGATTTTAAAGGCGAGTTTTGGCTGGTGGACGAATCGCCGAAGCGGATTGATCCTTATCACCATATTCAAACCCGTTTTAACGCCAAAGCGCATTTATGGCTGCGCGCGCATCCGCCGTTGCGGCAAAAACCTTGGCTGCTGGAAGCGGTGGCGTTATCGAATTTCTGCGCTAGTTTCATCGAGCAACAAGTGGGCGGCAGTTTGAACGAAGCCTCGTTGGCTCATCACATTGAGCGGGCTTTTCCGAAAAATGCGGCCTTATTCCTCGGCAACAGTTTATTTGTGCGATTAGTGGACGCCTTAACCAAGCGTACCGAAAATTATCCGATTTATACCAATCGCGGCGCCAGTGGCATCGACGGTTTAATCGCCACCGCCGTCGGCGTCGGCATCGGCGCGAATCAGGCGGTTGCGGCCGTGATTGGCGATATGTCCGCGCTGCATGATTTGAATTCTTTGGCGTTACTGAAAAAAGTGACGCAGCCGTTCGTGCTGTTTGTGATTAATAATAACGGCGGTGCAATTTTCGATATGCTGCCGGTGGATGCCGATGCGAAAAACGCTTATTATCGGCTGCCGCATAATCTCGGTTTTGCGGAAGCGGCGTCGGTTTTCGATCTCAAATACGCCCGCCCTTACACCTGGGCGGATTTGGGTTCCGTGCTGAAACAGGCGTATATGCGCAAAGAAGCGACAGTGATTGAAATTAAAGCCGGTCCGAACGATGCCACCAATTTGTATAAACGTTTGCTGGAACAGATTAGTTTTGCCGTAATCGGGGCGTAAGCGGAATAAAAGTGCGGTCAAAAAAATGAAGGTTTTTTACTGCGGCGAACATTTCGGCATTTTGACAGTCTATAATTTAAATGCGTTCGTATAAATACAAGGGCAAACAGGTGGGTTTGACAGAATCCGCCTTTTATTTTTGAGAAAATTAAATGGAAAATTACAATGAGTGAGAACACACTGATTGAAGTGAACAATCTCACGTTCAAACGTGGTGAACGAACCATTTATGACAACCTAAATTTGCGCGTGGAAAAAGGCAAGATCACGGCAATTATGGGGCCGTCGGGAATTGGTAAAACCACGCTGTTAAAACTGATTGGCGGGCAACTGCACCCGGAACAAGGGGAAATTCTGTTCGAAGGCGCCGACATTTGCAAAATGTCTCGTTCGGAATTGTATAAAATCCGTCAACGCATGGGAATGCTGTTTCAGTCCGGCGCCTTGTTTACCGATATTTCGACCTTTGAGAATGTGGCGTTTCCCATTCGCGAACATACCCGCTTGCCGGAATCCATTATCCGCAAAATGGTGCTGATGAAGCTGGAAGCCGTGGGATTGCGCGGTGCGGCGGATTTAATGCCGTCGGAATTATCGGGCGGCATGGCGCGACGTGCGGCTTTGGCGCGAACCATTGCGCTGGATCCTGAATTAATCATGTATGACGAACCCTTTACCGGCCAGGATCCCATCAGCATGGGCGTGATTATCAGCTTAATCAAACGTTTGAACGAAGCGTTGAATCTGACCTCTATCGTAGTTTCCCACGATGTGCAGGAAGTATTGAGTATTGCCGATTACGCTTACATTATTGCGAATAAACGGGTCGTGGCGGAAGGCAAACCGGCGGATTTACTGAAAAGCGAAGATCCGCAAGTGGTGCAGTTTATTCAAGGGAAAGAAGACGGCCCCGTGCGTTTTCATTATCCCGCCGATGATTATTTGGGGGATTTGTTCCAATGATTGTGAAATTAATCTCTGACTTCGGCGCGGCCGCTATCAAATCCGTGCAGGCGCTCGGACGTTCGGGCTTTATGTTGTTCGGTGCGCTGGTGGGCAAACCGCAATTTCGCAAGCACACGCCGTTATTGCTTAAACAGTTGCATGTGCTTGGCGTCCAATCTTTGCTGATTATTTTGATGTCGGGCTTTTTTATCGGCATGGTGCTGGGTTTGCAAGGTTATGTCGTACTGGTGGATTTCGCGGCGGAAGCGAATGTCGGTCAGCTGGTGGCATTGGCGTTATTGCGCGAATTAGGGCCGGTGGTGACTGCGCTTTTATTCGCCGGTCGGGCGGGTTCCGCGTTGACGGCCGAAATCGGTCTGATGAAAGCGACGGAACAGCTTTCCAGTTTGGAAATGATGGCGGTGGATCCACTCCGACGTGTGATTGCCCCGCGTTTTTGGGCGGGTGTGATTGCCATGCCGATTTTAGCCGTGCTGTTTACGGCGGTGGGCGTGATTGGCGGTTCCTTAATCGGCGTGGACTGGAAGGGCATAGACGGCGGCAGTTTTTGGTCGGTGATGCAAAATGCGGTCGCCACCAAAGATTTGGTTTACGGGTTTATTAAAAGTCTGGTTTTTGCGTTCACCGTCGTATGGGTGGCGTTGTTTAACGGGTACGACTGCGTGCCGACCGCGGAAGGCATCAGTCAGGCGACGACTCAAACCGTGGTGCACGCCTCCTTATTGGTATTGGGATTAGACTTCGTGTTAACCGCCATCATGTTCGGCGGCTGATAAAACTCGGATCGGCTTTGCGGCGTAAAAGTGCGGTCAAAAACGGAACAGTTTTTTGGGGCTGGCAAGCCCGTGCGGAATAGTTAAAAATTAGGTTAAAAAATTATGCGACAAACAATTAAATATGAATTCTGGGTAGGTTTTTTCTTATTGCTGGGCATTGCGGCTTTAGTGTTTATGTGCCTGAAAGTCGCCAACGTGCAAGGGTTTAACGAAACAAAATCCTATCATATCACTGCAACTTTCGATAATATCGGCGGTCTTAAAGTTCGTGCGCCGATGAAAGTGGGCGGCGTGGTGATTGGTCGTGTAACGGACATTTCGTTGGACGAAAAAACCTATTTGCCGCAAGTGACGATTGCGGTGAATGACGAATACAATCAAATCCCCGACAACAGCTCACTTTCCATTAAAACTTCGGGATTGCTGGGCGAGCAGTATATTTCTTTGAATGTGGGTTTTGATGACGGTGAAACCGCCATGCTGAAAGAGGGAAGCAAAATTGTAGATACCAAATCGGCGATGGTGTTGGAAGATCTTATCGGCCAGTTCTTGTACGGCGATAAGGACAAAAAAGACGGAGCGACGACGGGCGAAACGCCGGCAGCTCAGTAATTTTATTAGGAAAGCAAAGTTTAGGAGTAATCATGAAGCTTTTATTTAAAACGTGGTTATCAAAAATGGTCGTATTGGCGACCGCACTTTTGGCCGTGCAAACCGTGACGGCGGCGGAAGGTCCTTATGAATTAACGCAGCGGGCGGCGGATAAGTTGTTTGCCGATTTGAAAGCCAATAATGCGGCAATCAAATCCAATCCGAATATGCTGAAAAATATCGTGCGTAACGATTTAATGCCTTACGTGCACGTGAATTATGCGGGATCGTTAGTATTGGGACAGTATTTCCGTTCGACCACGCCGCAGCAGCGCGAAACGTTCTTTGCCGCTTTCGATAAATTTATCGAGCAGGCTTATGCTCAGGCGTTAACCATGTACAACGGACAAGACGTACAAGTTCAGAAAGCTCAATTAAACGGTGACAGTCAGGCCAGCGTCAAGGTAAAACTGATCCAGGCGCAACCGCTGAATCTTACTTTCCAATGGCGTAAAAACAGTAAAACCGGACAATGGCAGGTTTATGATATGACGGCGGAAGGCGTGAGCATGGTTGAAACCAAAAAACAGGAATGGAGCAACATTTTGCGTAAAGAAGGTATCGACGCTTTAACCGCGCAAGTACAGAAAGCAGCGGCCGTTCCGGTCACTTTTAGCAAAAAATAATGTTATGACTCAAGCTGAAAAACTCACGTGGTCGACAGCGCAAAATGATGATAAAATGGCTTTCCGATTAATTGGAGAGCTTTCGCGCGATACGTTGTTGCCTTTGTGGCAGCAGCGTTTTGCCGTTTTATCGGACAAGCAAATTGCTCGCCAAAACGTAATTTTTGATTTATCAACGATTACTCGAATGGATAGTGCGGGTTTTGCGCTGCTTTGTGATCTCATTTATCAAGTGCGCCGGGTTCAGGAGCCGGATAAAACTCTGACCATTGAACATGCGCCTTCACAATTACTTACCCTGGCCGAACTGTTTGATTTAGATCAGTGGCTGAGTGGTTTTCTTCAAACTCATTAACCTTACAACGGAATTCTGGAATGGAACCGCAAGAAATCGAACGTATTTTAAAAGAATCCCTTAATCTTGATGAAGTATATGCGCAAGGCGAAGACGCGCACTTCAGCGTCATCGTGGTAAATGACGATATCGCAAAATTGTCGCGCATTAAACAACAACAAACGATTTATGCGCCGCTGATGTCGTATTTTCAAACCGGTGAAATTCATGCGTTAACCATTAAAACCTACGATAAAGCGAAATGGGCGCGTGATCGCGTTCTGAACGTATTAAATTAGGAGGTAATGAAAATGGAAAAATTCCGTGTATATGGCCAATCAACATTAAGCGGTGAAGTGCGGATTTCCGGGGCGAAAAATGCTGCGCTTCCCATTCTTTTTGCCGCAATTCTGGCGGAAGAACCCGTTAAGTTAATTAATGTTCCCGAATTAAAAGACGTCGACACCACTTTTGAAATTCTGCGAAAACTCGGCGTCACCGTTGAGCGCAGAGACGATAAAACCGTGTTAATTGATGCGTCTAAAATCGATCGTTACGTTGCGCCTTACGAATTGGTGAAAACCATGCGCGCCTCAATCTGGGCGTTAGCGCCGTTGCTTACCCGTTTTCATGAAGGACAGGTGTCTTTGCCGGGCGGTTGTACCATCGGCGCCCGTCCGGTGGATATGCATATTTCCGGCTTGGAAAAAATGGGCGCGACCATCGAACTGGATGAAGGTTATGTGAAAGCGACGGTCAGCGGTTGTTTAACCGGCACTCGTATTTATATGGATAAAGTCAGCGTTGGCGCTACGTTATCGCTGATTATGGCGGCAACCCTGGCGAAGGGAACCACCACCATTGAAAATGCCGCACGCGAGCCTGAAATTGTGGATACGGCGGATTTCCTGAATAAAATGGGCGCGAAAATTTCAGGCGCCGGTACCGATACCATTACGATCGAA
Source organism: Exercitatus varius (assembly GCF_029577735.1). Lineage (NCBI taxonomy): Bacteria > Pseudomonadati > Pseudomonadota > Gammaproteobacteria > Pasteurellales > Pasteurellaceae > Exercitatus > Exercitatus varius. The sequence goes on from NZ_JARQTO010000003.1 coordinate 112,477, forward strand.
GGCGTGAGCCGTTTAGGCGGTTGCGAGCACAGCATTGTGCCAGATCGTATCGAAACCGGGACGTTCTTAATCGCCGCGGCGATTTCCGGCGGCCGCATTACTTGTCATAACACCAAAGCGGATACCCTTGATGCGGTGATTGAAAAATTGCGTGAAGCGGGTATGCAGGTGGAAGTGACGGAAAACACCATTACGCTGGATTCGTGCGGACAGCGTCCGAAAGCGGTAAATATCCGCACCATGCCGCACCCGGGTTTTCCGACGGATATGCAGGCGCAGTTTACTTTGCTGAACGTTGTGGCGGAGGGAACCAGTAAAATCACCGAAACCATTTTCGAAAACCGCTTTATGCACGTGCCGGAATTAATCCGCATGGGCGCAAAAGGGGAAATCGAGGGCAATACGGCGATTATCCACGGCGTGGAACGTTTGTCCGGCGCGCAGGTGATGGCGACGGATTTACGGGCATCCATCAGTTTGGTACTGGCCGGCTGTATTGCAAACGGCGAAACCGTGGTGGATCGGATTTATCACATTGATCGCGGTTACGAACATATCGAAGACAAATTACGCGGCTTAGGCGCTCGAATCGAACGTTTTTCCGAATAGTTGAAACGGTGAAACCCAAAAAGCACCATCGCGCCGTCTGACATCATTAAAATGATGAACGCCATGAATTATGTGAACAACCCTGACGCCGCCCGACATTGGCGCATTCGGGCCGGTACGGCCGACCGCGACACTTCGCACGCTATCGCCGCTATGCTTGCCGTTAAATTGCAAATGAGCGGCAAACGGGCGGATTATCAAATGCCGTGGAATGTGCCGCATTCGGACGATTACGATTTGAGGAATTGTTCAACTGGGCGGATAGCATCAGTGAATAAGCGGCAGGTAAAAGTGCGGTAAAATCTACCGCACTTTTCGGGCGGTTTGAAATCGAACTCAACACAGAGATGAAACAACATCAATATCGTATTACTGTAGAACATCTTGCCGACAAAGACGGCAATGCAGTTGAACGCAAAGCGCTGCGGTTTGACGCACCTAACCACGATGATATTTTTGAGATTATAGAGCGCACCAAAGAGCGTGAAGGAATGAGCGACAACATCGCCGAACGTTTTGCGGTCGGGCTAAAACTCATGACCGAGCCGATGATGGAAGATAAAGACAATCCGTTATTCAGCCGGTTAAGACCGCATATTATGGAAATGATGAAAATCATAAAACAAAAAGATAAGCACGAATAAAAGCGCGGCATTTAAAAACTTCACCAAAATTGACCGCACTTTTCAGGTTATTTGCCCGCGGACGCCGTTTCTTAGCCGTTTTCCGGTTTTCGCAGCCACAGCACCGAATCCGCCAGTTGTTCCGTAAAGGCGGAATCGTGGGAGGCAATCAACATAGGCAGGTTTAAATCGCGCAAAAGTGCGGTGAGTTTTTTGATATTTTTACTGTCCAGGCCGTTGGTGGGTTCGTCTAACAACAACATTTCCGGCCGCATCGCCAATACGCCCGCCAACGCGACGAAATTTTTCTCGCCGCCGGACAGCACGTTAACCGAGCGATCTTTCAGGTAATCCATTCCCAGTTTTTCCAGCTGTCGCCGCGCAACGGTATAGGCTTCGGGTTTGGATAAACCTTGATTAAGCGGGCCGAACGCCACATCGTCCAAAACGGTCGGGCCGAATAGTTGATCGTCCGGATTCTGAAAACAAAATCCTATCCGACCGCGAAACGGCCGAAAATCTTTTTCCGTTTGGCAAAGCGCGCCGAATAATCGGATTTCCCCTTGTTGGGCGGGAATAAAACCCAGCAACGCTTGCAATAACGTGCTTTTTCCCGTCCCGATTTCGCCTTGTAAGAACAGGCGCCGGATTCCTTCAAGCCGAAAGCTGAGATCCCGAATAATCCATTGATCGCCCCGCCGAACGGAAAGATGATTAACGCTGAGCATAATAAATCCCGATAATAAGTAAAAGTGCGGTAGAAATTTCCACTGTTTTCCACCAAGGTTTATCCAGCAACGACGAACGGGAAGCAAAGCGAAAACCGCGCGCTTTTAACGCCATTTCGCTTTTTTCCACTTGCACCATCGCCTGAATCAGCAATAACGCCACTCGTTGAGCGATGACGGAAAAGGTGCGTCGGTTAAATTTCGGCTGAAATCCGCGGGCTTTCATGGCTTGCGTCATTTGCCGGTTCAGTTCGCCGAGCAGCGAAATATAACGCACCGTCAGAATAAACAGATGAATCAGTTTGTCCGGCAACGGTAATTTGCTCACCGCCTGCACCAAAATACTGTCGGTCATATTGATTAAACATAACCAAATCGTGCATAAAATCAGGTTCATACGCAAGGTGATAAGTAACGCCGTGTGCATGCCCGCCGCGTGCCATTCTAGGCCGTTTTCGCTTATTTTCCAGCTGAGCGTCAACCAAATTAACAGAGTGAACAGGTTAAATATCAGCGCACGCCGAAGATAGAATGCCAGCGGTTTTCCCTGTCGAATCAGCACAACCAGCAGCGCGCCCGCCGTAAGACAGAGCAAGCTCAGCAACCATTGCGGATTTTGAATGGCGCTCACGCTTAAGCCTAAAACAAAGGTGAAAATGAGGCGAAAGTGCGGTTGAAAAATGGCCGGTTTCATGGCGTTGTCCGTAATAGCGCGGGTGACATTTTGTTTAGCGTGAGTAAAACGCCCGCGCTAATGATTCCGTCGATAAAAAAGACCGGAATGTGCGTGACTATCAGCAAGCGGATGAGATCGTAATAAGCTTTGCCGCCGTCAAACGCCAGGATCAGCGAGGCGAGCAGCGCGGCGCCGCCCACGCCGATTACGCCCGCCGAGACGCCCAACAGGATTAAGCGGGCGCGACTTAAAGATTGCTGCAAACAACGTCCTAACAACAAGTGCACCAAAACGGCGGGCAGCGCCATCACGCACAGATTAACGCCGAGCACGGCAAAGCCGCCGAAGGAAAAGAAGATAACTTGTAACAACAAGGCAATAAGAAAAGCGGGAAACACCGCCCAGCCGAGAAACAATCCCGCCATGCCGTTCAGAATTAAATGCACGGAACCGATTCCCACAGGCACGTGAATCGTGCCGGCGACAAAAAACGCGGCGGCAAATAAAGCGGTAAGCGGCAATCGTTCGTAATCGGTTTTGCGCAAACCGACACTCACGCCGATAACCGCCGCCGTCGCCCCGATAATCAGCGTTTGGCTATGTAGAATTCCTTCGGAAATATGCATTAATCTTTTCCTTTAGATTGACGCGAGCGTAACCACGCCGCCATGCCCGCAAGACCGAAAATATAGCCGATTCCGCCGAGAATATCGTGGAAATACAGTTTATCTTTCAGGCGGTTGATATCTTCCCGTAAGGCAAGAACGGCTTCATTGGAAACGGCGCCGGAATTGACCGCACTTTCAATGCGGTTAACTTTAGCGGTGGCTTTGTGGCCTTCCATGCCTTCAATATTTACGCTGAAATCGGCGTTTTCATGAATCGGTAAGCGAAATGCGCCCTGTTTGTCCGTTTTGCCGTAAACCGCCGGTTCCGTTTCACCGGTGCGAACCGCTTCCACATAGGTTTCCGCCGCCGGCGTTTGGTCGGAATAATAGGCTTTGCCGCTGATTTCCGTTCCATCGTATTGGGCGAAAATCGATAGGCCGTGGGCGCCGACGGAGGCGGCGAAACTCAGTAAAAGTGCGGTCAAAATTATTCGAGTTTTCATTATTGGTTTTCGTCCGCGTCAAAGGTCAACAGATATTCGATGCTTCGATCGGTATAATCGGGATTGTCCGTCACTTTTTCGTTGAATTCCGCCCACACTTTATTGAAGCCGCGGCTTGGCGTGAATTGCGCTATGCCGTTTGCATCGCTTAAGTTCGCCGGTTGGTCTTCACCCAATCCTACTTTAATGCCGGCAACGGGGCTGCCGTTACGCAGGACTAAAATCGCCAGCGGTTTTCCCGCCGCAGGTTTGCTTTGCGGAACCAGTTCATAGCTCATATTGTGCGGTTTGGTCGCCTGTTCGTTCCAGCTTAAAATGGCTTTACCGAGTTTCACCGGATTAAGGGAAAATTCCGCATCGGGCGCGTATTTTTTGCTTTTTTCCACGAATTTGCCGCTTGCTAATTTCGACCAAACGCCGTTGTCGAATTGCATATAAATTATGGCGGCGTTATTCGCTTTGATGTGAGTTTCGCCTTTGCCGTTCTGTGCCGGGCGAAAACTTAACGTCACTTTGCCGTCTTTGCCGTCGCCGGTTATCGCTCGTACGGATTTAACCTTGGATTCGGGATAGTTTTCTGCGGTTTCGTGACCGAATTTCAACACGTAATTGTCGTTATGTTGCGGGTCTTTTTGTAGCCAGACGTTATGCGCCGTCGCCGGAAGGGCGAAAAGTGCGGTCAAAATAAATACGGTTTTTTTCATGTGATCATTCCAAATACGGCTCCTGTTCAACGGGCGTATAGTGTAAAATATGAAGTAACTTCAGGGTCAAGGTATAAATACCACTTTTTTGAGGTAGATCATGTTAAGGAAGAAAAATGAAAATCGGTAAATTGGCGCAAGTCGCAGGATGTACGGTGGAAACCGTTCGGTTTTATGAAAAACAAGGATTGTTGCCGCCGCCGCAACGGACATCCGGTAATTTTCGTCTGTATAACGACGAACATTTGGAACGGCTGACGTTTATTTGTTATTGCCGTTCGTTGGATATTTCGCTGCATGAAATCAAACAGTTGCTGGAGCTGAAAAATGCGCCGGCGGCTAAAGACGAAATGAGCGAGTTGTTGGATCGCCATATTCGCGACGTGGTGAAACGCATTCATGAACTCGATCATCTGCGGTTGCAGCTGATCGCGTTGAAAGGCAAAGTGAACAATGCCGCACAGGACGCGGATTTAATGAACACGCTGCTGCAACACGGCAAAGTGCGTTTCGTCGGCGTGAAATAATGCGGTTAGCCGTAATTGCGCGCGCCGAAAATCGCCGTGCCGATACGCACCATGGTGGAACCGCATTTAATGGCGCTTGCCATATCGTCCGTCATGCCCATGGAAAGCGTGTCGATTTGTTGGTTCGGACAGAGCGCCTGCAGTTGTTCGAACAGATTTTTCATGGCGTTTAAGGCTTTTTCCTGCTCGCCGATATCGTCGCTGGGCGCGGGAATCGCCATTAACCCGCGCAGCCGTAAGTGCGGGCGATTTTCGATGTGTTTTGCCAACGCCGCCATTTCTTCGGGGCGAATCCCGGATTTGCTGGCTTCGTCGCTGATATTGATTTGAATCAGCACATTTAACGGCGCTTTGTCTGCAGGGCGCTGGTCGTTCAGCCGATCGGCAATTTTGGCGCGATCCACCGTTTGCATCCAATCGAAATGTTCCGCCACCAAACGGGTTTTATTGGATTGCAACGGACCGATAAAATGCCATTCCAGTTCCGGATGTTTTGTCGCAAAAAACTGAATTTTTTCCACGCCTTCCTGAACGTAATTTTCACCGAAAGCCCGTTGCCCGGCGTCAATTGCCGTCTGAATGTCCGTCACCGGTTTGGTTTTGGAAACTGCTAATAATTTGACCGCACTTTTGTTGCGTCCCGCCGCCAGACATGCGTTTTCGATTTGTTGGTGAATATGTTCAAGATTTTGCCGAATTGTCATTTTTTTCCGTCCAAGCCGTTTTCATTGAATATTTTTTGAATAGTCTTTATATTGGAATTGCTTTCGATCTGAGTGTCGCAAAGCTTATTTTAACTTAATTCGTTTTTTTCTAGTAGGTGAAATTATGCGAAAAACATTATTGGCATTAGGTTTAGCAACGTTAGGCGTTTCTGCGGCGGCGAATGCGGCGGAAACCGGACACCAAACGGCGACGTCCGCTGAAAATTTAACCGTCGACATGCAATTATTGGATCCGGTGAAAGGGAACCGTTCCGTCGGAAAAGTGGTGATAACCGAATCGCCTTACGGATTGGTGTTTACACCGGAATTGAAAGGACTTTCCGCAGGGTTGCACGGTTTCCATATTCATGAAAATCCAAGCTGCGAACCGCAGGAGAAAGACGGCAAACTTACGGCGGGTTTGGCTGCCGGCGGCCATTGGAATCCGACTAAAGCGGAAGGTCACGGTTATCCTTGGTCTGATGTCGCTCACTTAGGCGATTTGCCGGCGCTTTATGTCGAGGCTGACGGTCATGCGGCGAATCCGGTATTGGCGCCGCGCTTGAAAGCGTTGTCCGAAATTAAAGGCCGTTCGTTGATGATTCATGCCGGCGGCGATAATCATTCCGATCATCCGAAACCGTTGGGCGGTGGCGGCGCCAGAATGGCTTGCGGTGTGATTAAATAGGTTTTAACGCAATTTCTATTTGACAAATAAAATCTTTTTAGGTATTTCTAACCACATTCGTTTTTACGGAAAAAATATCATGAAATTCGACCGCACTTTCACAATCATGACGATGACCACCATTATGACCATCATAACGGCGGGATAGTGCGAACGAAAGGTATTCAATCAAGCCCGCAACTGAAAAAGTGCGGGCTTTTTTACAACGGAACTCAATTCACAAATCACAACATATTAAGAAGGAAAACCTATGCGTGTACTCAAATTTGGCGGCACATCTCTGGCGAATCCCGAACGGTTTTTGCAAGCCGCCCGGTTAATCGAAAAAGCTCATTTGGAAGAACAAGCCGCCGGCGTGCTTTCGGCTCCCGCCAAAATTACCAACCACCTTGTCGCCCTGTCCGAAAAAGCGAGTCTGAACCAACCTACCGATTGCCATTTTGATGAAGCCGTTAATATTTTTTATAACATCATCAAAGGATTACACGCTGAAAATAACAATTTCGACCTTGCCGGCACTCAGGCTTTGATCGACCGGGAATTCGCTCAAATCGCCGAATTACTGGAACAAATCCGTGCCGCCGGTAAAGTGGAAGACGCGGTGAAAGCGACCATCGATTGCCGAGGCGAAAAATTATCCATTGCCATGATGAAAGCCTGGTTTGAAGCCAACGGCTATGCGGTGACGGTGATTGACCCGGTGGAAAAATTACTGGCGCACGGCACTTATTTGGAATCTTCCGTGGATATTGCAGAATCCGCCAAACGGGTGGATGTGGCGTCCATCCCGAAACGGAACCTGGTGTTAATGGCTGGATTCACAGCAGGAAACGAAAAGGGGGAGTTGGTTCTGCTGGGACGCAACGGTTCCGATTATTCCGCCGCCTGTCTGGCCGCCTGCCTGAAAGCCAGCGCCTGCGAAATCTGGACGGATGTGGATGGCGTGTTTACCTGTGATCCGCGTTTGGTACCGGACGCTCGTCTCTTACCGCATTTATCTTATCGCGAAGCTATGGAGTTGTCTTATTTCGGCGCGAAAGTGATTCATCCCCGGACTATCGGTCCGTTGGTGCAAACCAATATTCCTTGTCTGATTAAAAATACCGGCAATCCAGACGCACCGGGTTCGGTGATCGACAGCGACGAAAATGCCGCTGAAGGTTTACAGGTGAAAGGCATTACCAATTTAGACAATGTGGCGATGTTTAATGTGTCCGGCCCGGGCATGCAAGGCATGGTCGGCATGGCGGCGCGCGTCTTCTCAACTATGTCGAAAGCGGGAATTTCCGTGATTTTGATTACCCAATCTTCCTCCGAATACAGCATCAGTTTTTGTGTGCCGGCTAAATTGGCGGATCACGCCCTGAGCGTATTAAATACGGAATTTGCCCGGGAACTGCAATCCGGCGCCCTTGATCCGGTGGATATCATTAAAGATTTATCCATTGTTTCCGTGGTGGGCGACGGTATGCGTACCGCCAAAGGTATTGCGGCGCGTTTCTTCTCTTCCCTGGCTCAGGCTAATATCAGCATTGTGGCCATTGCGCAAGGTTCCTCTGAGCGCTCCATTTCCGCCGTGGTGCCGATGAATAAAGCGATTGAAGCGGTAAAAGCTACGCATCAGGGATTATTCAGCAATAAAAAGTCCATTGACGTCTTCCTCGTTGGTGTTGGCGGTGTTGGCGGTGCGCTGATCGAGCAGATCAAACAACAAAAGGCGTTTTTAGCCAAAAAAGACATTGAAATCCGCGTTTGCGCCTTAGCGAATGTGAATAAAATGCTGTTGAACGAAAACGGTTTAGATTTGGACGACTGGAAAAACGACCTGCAAAATGCCATTCAACCGTCGGATTTCGATGTGCTGTTATCTTTCATTAAACTGCATCATGTGGTGAACCCGGTGTTTGTAGACTGTACTTCGGCGCAATCCGTTTCAAATCTTTATGTGCGAGCGTTGCGCGAAGGTTTTCATGTGGTTACTCCGAACAAAAAAGCCAATACTTCAAGTTATGCCTATTATCAGGAGTTGCGCGAAGCGGCGCGTCAGGGGAGCCATAAATTTTTATATGAAACCAATGTGGGCGCAGGTTTGCCGGTAATTGAAAATCTGCAAAATCTGCTGGCTGCCGGCGATGAAGTGGAAAAATTCGAAGGCATTCTGTCCGGCTCGCTTTCTTTCATTTTCGGTAAACTGGAAGAAGGTTTAACGCTTTCGCAAGCCACGTTGTTAGCGAAAGAAAAAGGCTTTACCGAACCGGATCCGCGCGATGATTTATCCGGCGCCGATGTAGCGCGGAAATTGCTGATTTTAGCCCGTGAAACCGGGTTGCCGCTCGAGTTTGAAGATATCGAAGTGGAAGGCGTATTGCCGCGCGGTTTCTCCGACGGCATGAGCCGCGATGAATTCTTAGCCGTTCTGCCTGATTTGGATGCGGAATTCGACCAACGGGTTCAGGCGGCGAAAAAAGAAGGCAAAGTATTGCGTTACGTCGGCTCCATTAACGGTTCTAAATGCCGTGTCGCCATTGAGGCGGTAGATGAAAATCATCCGCTCTATAAAGTGAAAGACGGCGAAAACGCCTTAGCGTTCTTAACCCGTTATTACAGCCCGATTCCGCTGTTATTGCGCGGTTACGGCGCGGGAACGGATGTCACGGCCGCCGGCGTATTTGCCGATATTCTTCGTACGTTGCACGGAGGTATATGATGTCCTTACGAATTTATGCACCGGCTTCCAGCGCTAATGTCAGTGTGGGTTTCGATACCTTAGGCGCGGCGATTTCGCCCATCGACGGTTCCTTATTGGGCGATGTGGTTCAAATTGATGAAATCGCAAACGGTTTTGAACTGGAAAGCGTCGGTTATTTTGTCCGCAAACTGCCGAAAGAGCCGCAAAAAAATATTGTTTATCAGGCGTACGTGTTGTTCAGCGAACGCTTGAAATTACGGGGTATCGGCGTCAAACCGTTACGCTTAACGCTGGAAAAAAATATGCCGATCGGTTCGGGTCTGGGATCCAGCGCCTGTTCTATCGTGGCCGCGTTAGTGGCGTTAAATCGATTCCATAACGAACCTTTTTCCAAAATGGAATTGTTAGAAATGATGGGCAAACTGGAAGGACGGATTTCCGGTTCAATCCATTACGACAACGTGGCGCCCTGCTACCTGGGCGGCTTGCAGTTAATGGTGGAAAGTCTGGGCAATATTAGCCAGACCTTGCCTTTTTTCGATCACTGGTACTGGGTGCTGGCCTATCCGGGCATTGAAGTTTCCACCGCCGAAGCGCGCGCTATTTTGCCGAAAAGCTATACCCGCAAGGACGTGATTGACCACGGTCGCCATCTCGGCAGCTTCGTGCATGCCTGCCACACCCATCAGGAAGCATTGGCCGCAATGATGATGCAGGATGTTATCGCCGAACCGTATCGCGCCGCCTTGCTGCCGAATTTTGCCGAAGTGAAACAGGCAACAAGGGATCTCGGCGCGTTGGCCTGCGGTATTTCCGGTTCCGGTCCGACCATGTTTGCCATCGCGCCGGATTTGCAAACGGCGACCAAAGTGGCAAAATATCTGGAGCAACATTATCTGCAAAATAACGAAGGCTTCGTGCATATTTGCAAAGTGGACAATCAAGGCGCCAGAGCATTGGATTAAAAAACAACGAAAAAATTGACCGCACTTTTTGTGCAAATGCCGGAATTGGTGTAAAGTGCGGTCGAAATTGAACAAGAAATTGGACACAGACATGAATCTATACAACATCAAACACCCTGAAGAACGAGTTAACTTTGCCCAAGCGGTGCGTCAGGGGCTGGGAAAAGACCAGGGCTTGTTTTTCCCCGAAGTGATTCCGCAGTTAGACGATATTGACGCTTTGCTGGATCTGCCGTTGGTGGAACGCAGCCAGAAAATTCTGGGCGCGATTATCGGCGACGAAATTCCGACGGAAAAATTAAATGCCATGGTGAAAAATGCTTTCACGTTTCCGGCGCCGTTGGCGAAAGTGAATGAAAATATTTACGCGCTGGAATTGTTTCATGGCCCGACGCTGGCTTTCAAAGATTTCGGCGGACGCTTTATGGCGCAAGCCTTGGCCACGGTGCGCGGCGACGGCAAAATCACCATTTTGACGGCAACCTCGGGCGATACCGGTGCGGCGGTGGCGCACGCCTTTTACGGATTGGAAAACATTAATGTGGTGATTCTTTATCCGAAAGGCAAAATCAGTCCGTTGCAGGAAAAATTGTTCTGTACCCTTGGCGGTAATATCCGCACCGTCGCCGTTCATTCGGATTTTGACGCTTGTCAGGCGTTAGTCAAACAAGCCTTTGACGACGAAGAATTACGGCGAACAATCGGCTTGAATTCCGCCAATTCCATTAACATCAGCCGTTTATTGGCGCAAATTTGTTACTATTTTGAAGCGGTGGCGCAATTACCGAAAGAAAAACGCAAAGATCTGGTCGTGTCCGTGCCGAGCGGCAATTTCGGCAACCTGACCGCCGGATTAATCGCCAAAACCTTGGGATTGCCGATTAAGCGCTTTATCGCTTCCACCAATGCCAACGATACCGTGCCGCGTTATTTAGCCGGCGGAAAATGGGATCCGAAGGCAACGATTGCCACCCTTTCCAACGCCATGGACGTCAGTCGTCCGAACAACTGGCCGCGAGTGGAAGAATTGTTTAAACGCAACGGGTGGAGCCTGAAAGATTTGGCCTCCGCCAGCTTAACCGATGCGCAAACGGAAGCCGCCTTAAAAGCGGAATATGCGGAAGGTTATCTGTGCGAACCGCACGGCGCGATTGCCTATCAGGCGTTGAAAAATCAACTTCAACCGGGCGAAACGGGCATTTTCTTATGCACCGCTCATCCGGCGAAATTCAAAGAAAGCGTAGAACGCATTCTGAATATTGAACTGCCGTTACCGCAAGCTCTGGACAAGCACAATAAATTGCCGTTGCTTTCCGACGAAATGGAGGCGGATTTCGCCACATTACGCGCTTATTTGCTGAAATAATCGCGTAGAGATTCCTGTGTAAAGTGCGGTCAAAAAATGAAACGTTTTTTGACCGCACTTTTGTTTTCCCGTTTAATTGGATCTATACTAACGCCTTTCTTTTATTCATTTCGGTTAGGAGCGCAGTATGCCTGACATTTCGCCTAATATTACCACTCACGATCCTTTTGGCAGTCTGCTCGGGTACGCGCCGGGCGGCATCGCGATTTATTCGTCGGATTATGAAACCGCGGACAAGCGGGAATATCCTGACGATGCGGCGTTTCGTAGCTATATCGGGCATGAGTATATGGGATATAAATGGCAGTGTGTGGAATTCGCCCGTCGCTATCTTTATCTTAATCACGGCTGGGTGTTTACGGATGTGGGCATGGCCTATGAAATTTTCTCTTTGCGATTTTTGCGCCAAGTGGTGAACGATACGATTTTGCCGTTGCAGGCCTTTGCCAACGGCAGTAAAAAAAAGCCTGAAGCCGGCGCCTTACTGATTTGGCAGGAAGGCGGCGAGTTTAAGCATACCGGACATGTGGCGATTATCACGGAAGTGTTTGAACATAAAATCCGAATTGCGGAACAAAACGTGTTGCATTCCCGCTTACCGCGCGGCCAGCAATGGACTCGGGAATTGCCGATGACCGCCGATGAAAACGGCTATTTTTTGCACGACACTTTTGACGACACGGAAATTCTGGGCTGGATGATTCAAACGGACGACACCGCTTACAGCATTTCGCAACCGATGCCGGAACCGGCTTTGCTGGAAATCAGACCGAATCATCTGGAAAACCGCGGTCAGTTCGACGGCAAATGGCTGAACGAAAATAACGATTTCGAGAAAGCTTTTGTTACGGCGATGAAGGGACATTGCGTCAGTCGCACCGATCAATATCGCTATTTTACGATTTCCGAATCCGCTCATCAGGAATTGATTCGCGCCACCAACGAATTACATTTGATGTATTTGCATGCCACCGATAAAGTGCTGAAAGACGATAATCTGTTGCAACTGTTCAATATCCCGAAATTGCTGTGGCCGCGTCTGCGTTTGTCCTGGCAGAACCGTCGTTATCAAACCATTAGCGGACGGTTGGATTTCTGTATGGATAAAAACGGGCTGAAGGTTTACGAATACAACGCGGACAGCGCGTCCTGCCACGCGGAAGCGGGCGATATTCTGAATCAATGGGCGATGCAGGCGGGGCTAACGGCGGGCAAAAATCCGGGGGCGGATTTGCGTAATGTGTTGACGGATTGCTGGAAACACAGTCAGGCGACGCCGTTGGTGCATATCATGCAGGATAATGATTTTGAAGAAGATTATCACGCCATGTTTATGCAGAAAGCCTTAAAGCAAGCGGAGTTTCAAACCAAAATTATTCACGGCACGGAAGGCTTGCATTGGGATACGCGCGGCAATTTGCTGGACGATGACGGCAATCCCGTTCGGACGGTGTGGAAAACCTGGGCGTGGGAAACCGTGCTGGAACAGCTGCGCGAAGATGCGAAGGGCAAAGAAGTGGCGCCGCCGATTCGCACGGGTTATCCGGGCGATACCGTGCGTTTGATTGACGTTCTGCTGCGTCCGGAAGTGCTGGTGTACGAACCGTTATGGACGGCCATTCCGAGCAACAAAGCGATTTTGCCGGTGCTGTGGTCATTATTCCCGAATCACCGTTATTTGCTGGAAGCGACTTTTGAATTGACGGACGCTTTACGCAAAGACGGTTATGCGCAAAAACCGATTGGCGGACGCCGCGGCGACAATGTGCAGCTTATCGGCGAAAACGGTGAAATTTCTGACCGCACTTTTGGCAAATTCGACAGCCAGACCAACATTTATCAACGTCTTTGGTGCCTGCCGAAAGTGGAGGAACAATACACCCAAATCTGCACGTTTACGGTGGGCGGGCATTACGGCGGCAGCTGTTTGCGTTCCGATCCGACGCGTGTTATTGTGGGCGACAGCGATATGCAACCGCTTCGCGTAATTTCGGATAAGGACTTCTTAAAATGATCATTGTTTACGGCATTAAAAATTGTGATACCGTGAAAAAAGCGTTGAAATGGTTGACGGAACACGGCATCGAACACCGCTTGCACGATTACAGTGTAGACGGCTTGGAACCCGATTTTCTGGTGCGTGCCGAAGCGCAATTCGGCTGGCGGGAATTAGTCAATAAACGCAGCACCAGTTGGCGTAATCTGGATGAAAACACGAAAAAAACATTGAAAAAATCGACCGCACTTTGCGTGCTGGCGGAGCAACCTACGCTCATCAAACGCCCCATCATCCTGCAAGACGGAATTGCATTAATTGGTTTTAATGAGCAAGATTACACGGCAGCGTTTTCCCAAATAAAATGAATATATGTAGGGTGGGCTTGCCAGCCCACCAATAAACAGAATATCGAGAATGTCTAACTATCGTCGTGATTTTACTGAAGGTGCAATGTATTTTTTACGATAGTATTATTAGATCGTAAAAGTACATTGTTAACTGATTTTATTGGTGATTTTCGTGAAGCCTATCGTGAAGTTCAATCTTATTATCCCTTTGAAACTATTGCGATTGTAGTATTGCCTGATCATTTTCATGTTATTATGCAGTTGCCTGAAGGTGATAGTAATTATTCCCGAAGAATTGGTGCAATTAAAACAAATTTTTCGAGGCGTATACAGAATCGAACGGATAAAACAGCAAGTCAATTAAAGAAAAAGAGAAAGTGGTATCTGACAAAGGCGGTTTTGGGAGCATCTGATTCGAGATGATCGAGATTTGAACAATCATATTGATTATATTTATTATAATCCTGTTAAACATGGATATGTAGCGAAGGTTAGTGATTGGGAATATTCATCATTTCATCGTGATGTTAGACTTGGTTTTTTTGATGAAGATTGGGGCGGAGATATTTGTCATGAAATTTCCTGTCTTGATTTTGAATAATAACTTATTGGTGGGCTGGCAAGCCCACCCTACAGATGGCATAAAAAAAAATTTATGAATCATAACATTATCGAATTAGCGCAAAATTTAATCCGTCGTCCGTCCGTTTCGCCGGATGATCAGGGTTGCCAGCAAGTTATTGCGCAACGACTGGAACAATTAGGATTCGTCATTGAATGGATGCCCTTTAACGATACTCTGAATCTGTGGGCGAAACACGGTTCCGGTGCGCCGGTTGTGGCCTTTGCCGGGCATACGGACGTGGTGCCGCCCGGAGATGAAAGTCAATGGACTTATCCGCCTTTTGAAGCCAAAATCGTGGATGATATCTTGTACGGGCGCGGCGCGGCGGATATGAAAGGCTCGTTGGCGGCGATGGTAGCGGCGGCGGAAGAATATGTGAAAGCCAATCCGAATCACGCCGGCACGATCGCGTTTTTGATTACGTCGGATGAAGAAGCCGCCGCTAAAGACGGCACGGTGCGCGTGGTGGAAACCCTGATGGCGCGCGGCGAAAATATTGATTTCTGCATGGTTGGCGAACCTTCCAGCTCAAACACCTTGGGCGATGTGGTGAAAAACGGACGGCGCGGCTCCATTACGGGTAATCTTTATATTGAAGGCATTCAGGGGCACGTGGCATATCCTCATTTAGCGGAAAATCCGGTGCATAAA
Organism: Exercitatus varius; assembly: GCF_029577735.1. Lineage (NCBI taxonomy): Bacteria > Pseudomonadati > Pseudomonadota > Gammaproteobacteria > Pasteurellales > Pasteurellaceae > Exercitatus > Exercitatus varius. The sequence goes on from NZ_JARQTO010000003.1 coordinate 127,489, forward strand.
GCGTTACCGTTTTTACAGGAATTAACCGCATATCAATGGGATAAGGGTAATGCATTTTTTCCGCCGACCAGCCTGCAGATCGCCAATATTCGGGCGGGAACCGGTTCTAATAACGTGATTCCGGGCGAATTATATGTGCAGTTCAATTTGCGTTATTGCACGGAAGTGACGGATGAGCTCATCAAAAATACTGTGGCGGAGATGCTGAAAAAACACGGCTTGAAGTATCGTATTAACTGGGATTTATCCGGCAAACCCTTTCTCACTGAAGTGGGAAAATTGGTAGACGCAGTGGTAAACGGTTTAGAATCGATCGTTGGTATTAAACCTAAACTGGATACCGGCGGCGGCACATCAGACGGACGGTTTATCGCGCTAATGGGTGCGGAAGTGGTGGAACTCGGTCCGTTAAACGCCACCATTCATAAAGTGAACGAATGCGTTCCCGTGGCGGATTTAGTGGCGCTGGGCGCCGTTTATCAACGAATGCTGGTTAATCTTTTGGATTGACCTCAATTTATCCGGGCATATTAGGTGCGTTTTTTTTCGATCTTAACGAACGTTCATAATTGCCCGACAATGTAACCAAAAATGAAATTAACACCCGAACAACTAACCGGTAAATCCCGCACGCATTTGCTGCCGTTGCCTTGCCCTTATTCGTCGAACCATTTTCTGCAAGCGCAGGCGGTGCGGGCGTTTCAGGCGTTACAGCAAAGTGCGGTAAAAAACGGCTTCAATTTACAACCCGCCAGCAGTTTTCGTGATTTTTGGCGGCAGCAGCTGATTTGGAACGGAAAATTCAACGGCGAACGCAAGGTGCACGACGATCACGGAACTGCGGTAAATCTGACCGCACTTTCTTCATGGGAAAAATGCCAGGCCATTTTGCGTTGGTCGGCTTTGCCGGGCGCCAGCCGCCATCATTGGGGCACGGAAATTGATTTTTGGGATCCTGATCGCATTCCCGAAAATCAGTCGCTTCAGCTTGAACCCTGGGAATACGAACAAGGCGGCTATTTTGCGGATTTAAGCGCATGGTTAGCGGATAATCTGGCGATCTTCGATTTTACCTTGCCGTTTATGCAATCCGAAAAGTCAATCGAAGTAGGGCGCGAGCCTTGGCATATTAGCTATTGGCCTTTGGCGGAACAAGCGCAGAATCAGTTTACGTCGGAGCTTTTGATTTCCGCCTGGGAAACGGAAGAAATCGGTGGCAAAGATTGTTTAATTGAACATTTAGATGAGATTTTTGAACGGTATTTCGTATGACAGGTAGGGGGCATGTTTGTGACAGGTAGGGTGGGCATGCTTGCCCACCAAAAAGTTTCTAATGGTGGGCTGGCAAGCCCACCCTACGTTCAAGCCCAACCTACGTTTAATCTTCCAGAATCAATTCTTTCAAATATTGATAAATCTCGCGGTAGGCTTTAGGCGCTTTGTCTTGCTCTTTTTCTTTTTTCGCCGCGCGCACCAGATTACGCAAATGCTGGCGATCCGCTTGCGGATAGCCATCGTAAAATTTTGTTAATACCGCATCGTCGCCGGCAACCAGTTCATCGCGTAGCTGTTCAAGCTTATGCAACATAGCTTGTTGTTGGTTGTGCTTATTCTCAATTTTATCCAAACTTTCACGAATATGATTAATTTCATCTTCTGTCGCCGAACGCAGTAATTTGCCGATAAATTGCAACTGGCGGCGTTTGGCTTCTCTCTCCGAACGACGAGCCAGATTTACGGCGTCCAGCAAGCGCTCGTTTAATGGGATTTTGTCTAAATTGGTCTGGGTTAATTCGACTAATTTTGCGCCCAGTTTTTTCAATTCTTCCGCGTCACGCTTGATCTCGCTTTTGCTCACCCAGATGATTTCTTCCTGTTCGTCGTCCGTCCAGTCCAGTTCCGGTTTTTTGCCCCGTTTTTTCATTGTTATTCCTTTAATGTGAAATTTTGCGACATTCTAGCAAATAAGCTACAATGCGACAAATATTCGGTAGGGTGGGCTTGCTAGCCCACCACTTAACTTTAGGTTAACGGTGGGCTAGCAAGTCCACTCTACGTTTTAAGGAAAAACAGTGAAAACAGAACAAAATTCGACCGCACTTTTGAAAGCGCTGGAACAGGAATTGCGCGATGCGGTGAGTTATGCGGTAGAAATTGCCGCCAGAGCCGGCGCGACGGCGGAGGTTGCCGTAACTAAAGTCAGCGGCTTGTCCGTTTCCACTCGTTTGCGGGAAGTGGAAAATGTGGAATTCAATAACGACGGCGCCTTGGGTATTTCGGTGTATTCAGAGCAGAGAAAAGGCAGTGCGTCCACCTCGGATTTAAGTCGCGAAGCCATTAAAAATGCGGTGGAGTCCGCGTTGGCGATTGCCAAATATACTTCGCTCGACGATTGCGCAGGCTTGGCGCCGAAAGAGCTGATGGCGTTTGACGCGCCGGATTTGGATTTGTATCACCCGGCGGACATCAATGTGGATACCGCTGTCGAATTGGCTTTACAGGCGGAATCCGCCGCCCTGGATTACGACGAACGTATCGTAAACAGCAACGGCGCATCCTTTAATTCTCATCAAGGCGTGCGCGTATACGGCAATAGTTATGGCATGTTGCAGAGTTATTTATCCAGCCGTTATTCCGTTTCCTGTTCCGTATTGGGCGGCGCGGACGATGAATTGGAAACCGATTATGAGTACACGGTTTCCCGCAAACTTGTCGAGTTGGAAAGCCCGGAATGGGTGGGACGGCATGCCGCCGAGAAAACCATTTCTCACTTGAAACCGCAAAAAATTGCCACACAACAATGTCCGGTGATTTTTATGAACGATGTGGCGACGGGATTAATAGGACATCTGGCGGCGGCAATCAGCGGCGGCAGTTTGTATCGTAAAAACAGTTTTTTGCTCGATAAATTAGGCCAAAAAATTCTACCCGACTGGTTTCAAATCAGCGAACGACCGCACCTAATCGGGCGTTTGGCTTCCACCCCTTTTGACAGCGAAGGCGTGCGTACGCAAGCGCGTGAAATTATCGAAAACGGCGTGTTGCAGACCTATTTGCTCACCAGCTACAGCGCGAAGAAAATGGGCATGCAAACCACGGGGCATGCCGGCGGTATTCACAACTGGTTGGTTAAATCAAATTCTCACGAAAAATTGCCCGCACTTTTACGTCAAATGGGCACAGGCTTGCTTGTCACGGATTTGATGGGACAAGGCGTGAATATGGTCACGGGCGACTACAGCCGCGGCGCCTCAGGTTTTTGGGTGGAAAACGGCGAAATCCGCTATCCGGTATCCGAAATCACCATTGCCGGTAATTTGTCGGAAATGTTAAATCGTATCGTAGCGGTTGCCGATGACATCGAATATCGTTCCAATATTCAAACTGGATCTATCTTATTGGAAAATATGAAAATTTCAGGGAATTAACTAAAATATAAAAAAGAGTTGTTGACAATAATTCTCATTTAGCTTAATCTTAGTGTCATCTGTTAAGGCATAGATGCTCCGACAGGTAGAGTAGAAAGTAAATTCGTTAGGGCAAAAACTGAAGTTGTATGACTTCAGTTTTTTTTTTGCTATAATCTTAAAAATTTTAACAAAGGTAAATTGAATGAAAAAACATCATGTTGATGTCCTGATTTCCGAGCGGGAAGTGCGGTCAAAAATTCAATCTTTAGGCAAAGAAATCACTGAATTTTACCAGCAAAAACAAGTTGATAAATTAATCGTGATAGGTTTGCTGCGCGGTTCGTTTATGTTTATGGCGGATTTGGTGCGGGAGCTGAAATTGCCGGTGGAAATTGAATTTTTAACGACTTCCAGTTATGGCACAGGTATGACCTCTACTCACGATGTGAAAATCAGTCAGGATTTAACCGGCGATATCAAAGGCGAACACGTATTGATTGTGGAAGACATTATCGACACTGGTTACACACTGGATAAAGTGCGTGCCATTTTAGCTCTGCGCGAGCCTGCGAGCCTTTCGATTTGTACTTTACTTGATAAACCTTCCCGTCGGGAAGTTTCGGTGTCCGTAGAATGGGTCGGTTTTGAAATACCCGATGAATTTGTTGTGGGTTACGGCATTGATTACGCGCAACGTTACCGTAATTTAGGGTTTATCGGAAAAGTGGTTTTGGAAGATGAATAATTCAACTTATTAATAAAAAGAGACAAGTATGGCAAATTCAGAATTAGCGAAAAACGATGAGATTGATCTCATTGATTTAATTAAGGTTTTATGGAAAAAGAAACTGACGGTTATTCTGTCAGCTTTTTTATTTACGATTGTTGCGGCTATTTATGCTTTTACGGCTAAGGAAAAATGGACTTCGACGACCGAAGTTATTGAGCCGACTATTGTTGATATGGGAGCTTATGGGAATGCAAAATTACGTTTTGCGCAGATTTCGAAATTACCCGATATCACAATCGATACGATATCAAAAAGCCTATATGCTAAGTTTGATCGCCTTGCATTTTCCCTAAATGAACGAAGAAATTTCTTCGCTCAATCGGATGAATATAAAGGGTTAATTCAAGATCAAGATGAAAAAGGGAAACGCAAAATTTTGTCTGATTTAATCACTGAGGATACCGCAGTGGTTCGTCCTGATCCGAAGAAAAATACCGATATGTTTGGTAATAGAATTACTTTTTCTGCTCAGACGCCTGAAAATGCGCAAGAAACATTAACTCAATTTATTGACTTCATTAATGAGAAAGCATTCGAATTAGATAAGAATGAGTTTCAAATGGAAATTGCACAACAAATTGATAATTTAACTAATGAAAAAAAAGAAATTGAAGAATCTTTAATGGTGCAAAAAGAACAAAATAAAGACGATTCTAAACCGTTAAACGTTATTCCCCAGTCTCTGCCTCAAACCAGTTCAAATTCATCCTCTCAATCTGCTCAAGACTCAGCTTTAGATCCTGCAATGGCGTTATTAGTTTATGGTGACGATTATTCCCGAATGCAGTTAAGAATTATCACAGGACAAGTTGATCAACTGAAAGCGTTACAGAATGAAGTTAAAGGATTAAAAGCACAAACCTACACTTATCAGGCTTCACCAAGTTACCCGGTTCAACGCGACTGGCCTAAACGTGCGATTTTGTTGATTGTGGGAGCTGTGTTAGGTGGTATTGTGGGTTGTGCAGTAGTTTTAGTAAAATTTTTCTTAAGTTCTAAAGAATAATTCAAAGTTGAGTAGGTTATATTATGACCAAGCTAAAAAGTATTAAAGGCAACCAAAATCTTGCTAATTCTTTTTATTTAGTAAGTTTTTGCTTTTACCTGATTAATACTTTTTTAAATCATTCAATGTTTGCTCAACTCTCATCCTATGTTTTGATCAAAGTGATATTATTTTCAGCGGTAATTTTATTTTTACTGCTGAAAATAATTTTGATTGATTCTTTTTCGTTTAAAGAAATTATAATTTACTCTTTTCTTTTCTTATTAATGTGTCTTATCAGCCTAAAAACCGGTGACCGACAATTAATCACGTTAATTGCTCTTGTTTTAGGAGCAAAAAATGTGGATTTTAAATATGTATTAATAGTTTTTCTTACTACAATAATTTTATTATTAGTATTTACATATATTTCAACGTTGGTAGATATTATCCCAAATCTTCAATATTCCAGAATCAGAGATGGGGAATTGAAAATCCGGAATTCTTTTGGAACTATTTATCCAACAGTTTTTGCTGCATATTTACAAAGTATTGTGATTGCGTATGCCTATTTAATGAATCCAAATAAATTAATAAATCACTTCTTTTTATTATTGTTAGCTTCTTTATGTTCATATCTTGCTTTAGATTTGGCTGATGCAAGGATGTCTGGATATAGCATTCTTCTTTTTCTATTAATTTATTATTTCAGTATTTGTTTATTTAGAAATATTTGTAAACATAAATTAATGATATTACTTATTACATTAACCTATTTAATAGGCTTTATCACGATATTTTATCTTTCTTATTATTATGATCCTGAAAAGGAAATTTTTGCACAGATTAATAACGCTTTAAGCGGACGATTATTTTTAGGCTATAAAGCATTACAAGAATACTCAATTCCTTTGTTGGGGCAAGAAGTTGAGTTTATTGGCTTAGGTGGTGCGGTACAAGAAATGTCAGAAGATTATAATTATGTTGATTCATCTTATCTACAGTTTATGATGCGATACGGTGTCGTTTTCACCGTTATTTCGATCATAAGTTTTATGAGATTAACCTATAAACGCTTAAAATTAAACGATTACAGATTTATCGCCGTTATTTTTATGCTTTCATTTAGTAGTATGATTGAAGATCGTTTATTGGATATTTCAATAAATGTGTATTGGGTATTAATGTTGGCATATTATAATAATTTTAAGTTACCGATTAATTATGCAAAAAATTAGATCTGTTAAGTTTAACTTTATAATGAACCTAATTTTAACTGGTTCTAATTTTTTATTTCCATTGATCACGTTTCCTTACGTATCAAGAATTTTACAGCCGGAAGGAACAGGGAAAGTAGCATTCGCAACTTCATTTGTTACATATTTTGTTATGTTTGCTTCCTTTGGGGTTGCTAACTATGGTGTAAGGGCAATAGCACAAGCCAGAGATAATAAAAATACTTTAACTAAAGTCACACATGAAATTTTATTCATTAACATTATAATGATGTTTTTTGCATATGTAATTTTTGCATTAACTTTATTTTTTTCAGATAAATTGTGGCAAGAAAGAATATTGCTGAATATTTCATCATTACTTATATTTTTTACCATTATTGGTGTGGAGTGGTTTTATAAAGGTGTTGAACAATATCAATATATTACAATAAGAACCATTGTATTGAGATTAATTTCGCTCGTTGCAACTTTTATATTTATAAATTCAAAAGAAGATTATATTTCATTTGCTATTATTAGTATTTTTGCAGCTGTCGGTTCGAGTATTATTAATTTAATCAATCTTAGAAAATATATTGATTTTAAGTTATATAATCATTATGAAGTTCTAAGACATATAAAACCCATGTTTTTACTTTTTTTAACTAGTTTTGCCATTGCCGTTTATACAAATACGGATGCGACTATGTTAGGGTTTATGCGAAACGATACGGATGTGGGCTACTATAATGCAGCAATTAGAATTAAAGCTATTTTATTGAGCATCGTAACTTCATTAGGAGTGGTTTTATTGCCGAGACTGTCTTATTACATTCAACACAATATGACGGAAGAATTTAACTCAGCATTAAATAAATCTGTTAATTTTATTATGCTTATGGCATTACCCGTTGCAATATTTTTTGTATTATTTGCAAAAGAAACAATTTTGGTTCTAGCAGGAAGTGCCTATTTAGAAGCCGTTTTCCCATTACAAATAGTGATGGGTACCGTTTTATTTATTGGGATCACTAATATTTTAGGCATTCAGATTTTATTGCCGCTAAAGAGAGATGGAGCGTTATTGATTTCCGTGATATGCGGCGCTATTGTTGATATTATTTTAAATCTCTTTTTTATTCCTAAGTTTGGTGCAATTGGGGCGGCTATCTCAACAACAACAGCGGAATTTATAGTATTATTGATTCAGTGTATTTTTGTAAAAAATTATTTGAAAGTACTATTTAGTAATATTCAATATGTAAAAATTACTGTAGCGTTAATTGTGAGTGCCTTTTTTACGAAGTGGTTATTAAGTGCGGTCAATTATTCAGAGCTTTTAGTGCTTATATTAGCTGCATTTATCTTTTTTAGCCTCTACCTAATCTTATTGGTGCTGACAAAAGAAAAATTTTTATTTGAAAATATCTTTATGCAAATAAAGCATAAAGTAAAACATTAATGTAATGATATGAGGAATATCAATGAAATATGATTATTTAGTAGTAGGTGCAGGTTTATTCGGTGCAGTATTTGCACGAGAAGCGGCTCTTGCAGGAAAAAAAGTAAAAGTGATTGAAAAACGTAACCACATTGCAGGAAATATCTATACCAAAGAAGTGGAAGGTATTCAAGTGCACGAATATGGTGCGCATATTTTCCATACCAGCGATAAAGAAATTTGGGATTATGTGAATCAATTTGCTGTATTTAATCGTTATACCAATACGCCTATTGCAAATTATAAAGGCGAAATTTATAACTTACCGTTTAATATGAATACCTTTAATAAACTTTGGGGCGTAGTAACACCTGCGGAAGCATTAGCAAAAATTAATGAGCAACGTCAAGTATTAAATGGTAAAGAACCAGAGAACCTTGAAGAACAGGCTATTTCTTTAGTGGGAACGGATATTTATAAAAAACTCATTAAAGATTATACGGAAAAGCAATGGGGTAAAGCATGCACAGAATTACCCACTTTTATTATTAAACGTTTGCCTGTTCGTTTAACTTATGATAACAATTATTTTAATGATACTTATCAAGGTATTCCAATTGGCGGTTATACACAAATTGTTGAGAAAATGCTTGATCACGAAAATATTGATGTTGAAACTCATGTCGATTTTTTTGTAAAAAAACAGGAATATTTAACCGCTTATCCGAAGATTGTTTTCACAGGTATGATTGATGAATTTTTTGATTATCAATTAGGTGAACTGGAATACAGAAGTTTACGCTTTGAAACTGAAACTTTAGATATGGAAAACTATCAAGGGAATGCTGTGGTAAATTATACCGATTCAGAAACGCCTTATACCCGTATTATTGAACATAAGCATTTTGAATTTGGTACGCAACCTAAAACAATTATTACCAAAGAACATTCAAAAACATGGCAAAAAGGTGATGAACCTTATTATCCTGTGAATAATGAAGAAAACAACCGTCTATATGCACAATATACAAAACTTGCAGATGAACAAAAAAATGTTATTTTTGGTGGACGTTTAGGGATGTATCGTTATTTTGATATGCATCAAGTGATTGCCGTGGCATTAAAATGTGTTCGTAATGAATTAAATCGATAAGGTCATTAGATGAGAAAGATCTCTATATTACATTTATCTCAGGTTTCAGGTGGCGGAGTAGAGCAATATATAAAATTGTTCCTTAAATATTCAGATACAGAACGTTTTATCAATTATCTTGTTTCTCCAAATGTTGGGAATTATAAGGGTCATCAAGAGAAAATAAGAAAATTATATGAATTTAATATGGAACAGTCATTTTCTTTTCCTAAATTGGTAAGGAATGTCTTATTTATTAGAAGTATTTTAAAAGAATGTAAACCAGATATTTTGTATCTTCATAGCTCTTTTGCTGGTGTTATAGGTAGGCTTGCGGCTATTTTTTTACCCTGTAAGGTTGTTTATAATCCACATGGTTGGTCATTTAAAATGAATGTTTCATTAGGTAAAAAATTATTTTATAAGCTAATTGAAACAGTGTTATCATTTTTTACAGATAAATATATTTTGATTTCACAATCTGAATATAACTTGGCAAAACAAGTTTGCTTTAATAAGGAAAAATTGGCATTAATTTATAATGGTGTGGAAATTAATTCATCTAGAAATAATGGGATGGTTTTCCCTATCAATGAAAAATATGTTATTGGCATGGTAGGTCGAATTAGTGAGCAGAAAAATCCATTGTTTTTTATTGAGTTTGCAAAAGAAGTATTTGAGCTAAGAAATGATACTTTTTTTATTATTGTTGGAGATGGTGAATTAAGAACAGATATCGAAAATAAAATATTAGAGTATGGATTGCAAGATAATTTTTTGATTACTGGATGGGTTAGCAATCCTCAAGATTATTTGGCTATTTTTGATCAAGCAGTTTTATTCTCTAAATGGGAAGGATTATGTCTCTCTGTTGCTGAATATATGCAACATAAGAAACCAGTATTAGCTACTAATATTGGTGGGATAAATGATCTTATTGAAGATAATGTAACAGGACTATTAATTGATGAGGGGGATTTAGAAAGTGCGGTTAAGAAATCCTTGATTTTTAGGGATAATGCCCTATTGAGCGAACATTTAGGTAATGCCGCATATCAAAAACTGCTTTCTAAATTTTCAATTAGAAGACAAATGAGTGAAATTGAATTGATGTTTAAAAAATTAATTAAAGGATAATATATGAATTATATTGAGCAATATCGTGATTTACGAGATAAAACCATGACACCAGAAAAATATGAATCTGCAAAGCAAGATTATTTTGCATTTTATATTGGTCGTCCATTGTCTTACTGGCTAACTATTCCTTTTTTGAAAACAAGTTTAACACCAAACCAAGTATCGTATATTTCAATTATTCCAATTTTTATTGGATTTCTATTGATGACATTTTTTGAATCAAAATCAATGCTCATGTTGGGTTGGTTTATGTTTTTTTTATGGAATTTACTAGATGGAGTTGATGGAAATCTCGCACGCTATAGAAAGCAATTTTCTAAAGATGGAAGTGTCATTGATGCAATGGCAGGATATGCAAGTATGGCTTTTACATTTTTATCAGCAGGTGTCGCTGCAAGTAATTATGATAATCTTAGTTTAGAGTCTAAATATTTTATTATCTTAGGTGCATTATCAAGTATTAGTTTGATTTTTCCACGGTTAGTAATGCATAAATATATTAATAGTGTAGGTACTGATACAGCTTCAGAGAGTGTAAAAGATAAAAAAACATTTAGCCCATTAAAAATTTTAGCTTTAAATTTAACTTCTATTACGGGGCTTCCACAGGTATTTCTTTTTATTGCAATTTTGACTACAACACTAGATTATTTAACAGTAATTTATTTTGTTATTAATATTGCAATTATGTTTGCTTCCCTTCATTCTTTATTGAGAAAAAAATAATATGAAAAAGATAGTTCTTTTAAAATGGACATTTGATAATGTTGATGGTGGAGAAAAAGTTGCTATAAATTTAGCTAATGAATTAGCAAATTATAATGATGTGTATTTAGTAAGCCTAAATTCATCTAAATTACCTTTTTATCCTGTTAGTGATAAAGTTCATTATGTTAATTTAGGTTCAGGTAGGAAAAGAATCAGAGATGGTTTTTTATCTAACATTATGAAATTAAGAAAGTTCATTATTTCTAATAAAATTGATATTATTTTTTCTATTGGCGTGTCAACAAATTTATTTATGTTGCTATCTAGCCTTTTTTTAGGCATTAAAACAGTATTTTGTGAACATACTAATACAAAATTTAAGCAGCCAGGACTTATACATCTATTCCAACGATATTTAGGTGCCAAATATTCAACAAAGATAATTACTTTAACAAAAGAAGATAGAGAAAACTATATTACTGAGTATGGAGTGCCTGAAGACAAAATAGGATTTATTTATAATTGGATAGATACCAGCGTTGTCAATGAAATATATGATCCAAGTATTAAGAAAATATTAACAGTTGGTCGATTTACATTCCAAAAAGGCTATGATATTTTAGCTATTGTTGCGTCTAAGATTTATGATAAGTATCCTGATTGGGTATGGGACATTTATGGAGATGGAAATCTAGAAATAAAAGAAAAATTACAAGACATACCTAATATCTGCTTAAAGGGTATAGTTAAGGGAACTGAAAATATATTCCCTGGTCACTCTATTTATGTCATGACATCTTATTTTGAAGGATTGCCGTTAGTTTTATTGGAAGCAAAACAGTTCAAATTACCTATAGTTAGCTTTAATTGCCCAACAGGTCCTTCAGATATAATTCGCAATGGGGTAAATGGGTTTATCATAGATGAATTTGATGTGGAAAAAATGGTAACTAAAATTAGTCAATTAATTGAGAATAAAACTCTAAGAGAAGAATTTTCTAGCAAATCTAATTTAGATGTTGAAAAGTTTTCTAAAGATATGATTTTAGATCAATGGTTAAATTTAATAGAGAGCTTATAAATGAATAGAAAAGTATTGAGTATTGTAGTCCCATCTTATAATGCTGGGCTCTATCTTCCTGAAACTATTCCAACAATGTTATCTATTTCTAATTTAGATAAGTTAGAAGTTATTATTGTGAATGATGGTTCACAAGACAATACATTAGCCATAGCTAGTAAGTTGAAATCAGACTATTCTGATACTATTGTTATAGTTGATAAAGAAAATGGTGGGCATGGTTCCACTATTAATGCAGGTATTAAGGTCGCAACAGGTAAATATTTTAAAGTTGTGGATGCGGATGATTGGGTAAATACTGAAAATTTATCTTTATTGATTGATTATTTATCAACAATTGATGATGATGAAGTGATTTCTCCATTTGTTAAAGTATATACAGATACAAAACGTGAAGATGTGTATTCATACAATGTAAGCAAGTCTAGAGCAACCTATAATTACGAATCTTTCTTATCTGAAATTAATGAATTACCCAAAATGCATGCAATTACCATAAAAACGAATATTTTGCGTGATAATCAAATTCATATTGATGAAAATTGTTTCTATGTGGACTTAGAATATAACACTTTTCCAATGCCATATATTAAGACTATCTCTTATTTTGATAAGCCGGTCTATCGATATAGACTTGGTTCTCCAACGCAAAGTGTGAGTATGGCCAGTTATATTAAGAATGTAAAAATGCATAAAACAGTTATTTTTGCTCTGATCAGGTTTTATAATCAATATGAAAAGGCAACGGCTATTGAGAAAAGATTGTTAGAGAGTCTAATTGAGGAAATTATTACAATTCATACCAATATTCACTTATCTATGAAGGATGTAGAAACTTCTAAAAAAGAGTTTTTATCATTTGAGCATGAAATTTTAAGTCGTAATAAATTATTTTCTGAAAATAGCTTAGGTAAAAAGTTAAAGATTTTGAGAGCAACAAATTATCTCACTTTTGGTTTAATGAGTTTCCTTAATAGACATTTCATTCAGAAGAATTAGAGGATAAATAATAATGATTTACGCAGGTATTTTAGCTGGTGGCAAAGGCACGCGTATGGGTATAACGGATATGCCTAAGCAATTTTTAGAATTAGGTGCTAAGCCTATTCTTATTCATACAGTTGAAAAATTTCTTCTAATTCCTGAATTTGAGAAAGTTGTGATTGGTGTTCATCCTGACTGGGTTGGCTATACTGAAGACTTAGTTGAAAAATATCTACGTGAACATAAATCTCGTATTATTATTGCTGAAGGTGGTATTGATCGTAATTCTACAATCGAAAATGTAATCAATAGTATTCAAGCATTCCATCCAATTAGCAATGAAGATATTATTGTTACTCATGATTCGGTACGTCCGTTTGTCACCTTGCGAACAATTAAAGAAAATATTGAATTAGCTAAAAAGTATGATGCAGTTGATACGGTTGTTGAAGCAACGGATACAATTGTAGAGAGTAAGAATAATTCTATTATTACGGATATTCCTGATCGTAAATATCTTTATCAAGGTCAAACGCCGCAAACCTTTAAATGTCAGGAATTTCTATCGCTCTATAATGCACTTTCAGTAGAACAAAAAAATATTCTAACAGATGCTTGTAAAATCTTTGTAATTAGTGGGAAACAAGTCGCTTTGGCAAAAGGTGAATATTCAAATATTAAAATTACGACCATTACGGATCTTAAAATTGCTCGAAGTATGCTCGAGGAGGCGTAAATGCTTAATCAAGTATTTCAACTTGTTAGACCAAAGAATATCACAATTAAATATGAAGATATTTCAATTAATGAGAATAATAAGGTTTTGATAAAGCCATTATATATGGCTCTGTGTCATGCAGATCAGCGTTATTTCCAAGGAAAACGAGATCCTAAAATTTTAGCAAAAAAGCTTCCTATGGCATTAATTCATGAATCTTGTGGTATTGTTGTTTCTGATCCGACAAAAACTTTTTCTGTTGGACAGAAGGTTGTAATGATTCCAAATCAACCTCCTCAAGCAAGTAATGAAGATTTCTATGAAAACTATATGAAAGGTACTAAGTTTCTTTCCAGTGGTTTTGATGGATTTATGCAAGAGGTTGTTCAATTACCGCCGGATAGGGTCGTGAAATATGATGGTATAGAAGATCAAGTTGCAGTCATTTCTGAATTTGTAAGTGTATGCATGCATGCAGTTGCACGTTTTGACGTAATTGCTCATTCTCGACGTGAAAGAATAGCTATTCTTGGCGATGGAAGTTTAAGCTATATTACAGCTACGGTATTAAATTATTTATTTCCTGAAATCAAAATTACTGTAATTGGCCGAAATTATGAAAAGCTTAATATGTTTAATTTTGTCGATTCAACCCATTTAACGACTAATTTGCCTGCTGATTTATCTTTTGATCATGCTTTTGAATGTTGTGGTGGAACTGGAAGTGAATATGCGATCGATGACATTATTAACTATATTAATCCACAAGGAACGGTTATTTTAATGGGAGTAAGTGATAATAAAATCGCAGTTAATACTAGAGATATTCTTGAAAAGGGTTTAAGTGTAATTGGTTCTTCGCGTTCTGGCCGAATAGATTTTGAAAGAGCAGTAGAGATGATGTCTAATAAGCGTATTCAAAACCGTTTGAAAAATATTATTTTTGAGGATAAGCCCGTTCAAAATATTAATGATATTTATCGCGCATTTGACACGGATTTAACAACATCATTTAAAACTGTTTTTAAATGGGATATATGATAAATAATTGAGTATTTTTTAATGAAAAGAAGCCTTGTTTGCAAATTTATACTTGCTTTAACTGATTTCTTATTTCTGAGTTTGTCCATTGTTTTGGCTTTTTATATGCTCGAATTATGGACGGGTGAGCTAAGCCGTTATGTTCCCATAGAACAATTAGAACAACGTTTTTATATTCATATCGCTTTATCCGTGTTTGGTGTGGCCTGGTATTGGATGCGATTACGTCATTACACTTACCGCAAACCGTTTTGGTTTGAGTTAAAAGAGGTATTACGTACTTTAGTTGTTTTAGCTGTTATTGAATTGGCGACCGTCGCTTTTTCTAAACTGTATTTTTCTCGTTATTTATGGGTGCTGACTTGGGGGATAGCATTAATTTTTGTGCCTTTGGGACGGATTTGTGTAAAGAAAATCCTGATTAAATCAGGATTATATCTACGCAATACAATTATTATTGGCAGCGGGCAAAACGCTATTGATGCTTATCATGCTTTAACCAGTGAATCTTATTTAGGACTTAAAATAAAATATTTTATTGCTTCAAATGAGAATTCACGACTGAAAGAGCTTAACATACCAATTTTAAGTGAAAATCGCCAAAGCCTTTGGAAATCGGTAACAAAAAAATCGGATCAATTTATTATTGCTTTGGAAGAAGACGAAAACGAATTACGCGATTCCTGGTTAAGATATTTTTCGACTCATAAATATCGTTCTGTTTCAGTAATCCCGACTTTACGCGGATTACCGTTATATAGCACGGATATGTCATTTATTTTTAGCTATGAAGTCATGTTATTGCGCGTTAATAATAATTTAGCTAAACGCTCCTCTCGTTTTATGAAAAGAACAATGGATATTTTAGGTTCTTTGATAATTATTACTCTGTTATCTCCAGTTTTACTTTATTTATATTTTTCTGTTAAAAAAGATGGCGGTAATGCAATCTATGGTCATCCTCGTATCGGTCGCAACGGAAGAACCTTTAAATGTCTTAAATTCAGATCAATGGTTGTAAATTCTAAAGAAGTACTGGAAGAATTACTGGCAAAAGATCCGGAAGCGCGAGCCGAATGGGAAAAGGACTTTAAATTAAAAAACGATCCTCGAATTACTAAGATTGGTGCTTTCATCCGCAAAACCAGTTTAGATGAACTCCCTCAATTATTTAACGTATTAAAAGGCGAAATGTCCCTTGTTGGTCCTCGCCCGATTGTTAAAGAAGAATTGGAGCGTTATCAGGAGGATGTGGATTACTATCTTATGGCTAAACCGGGCATGACCGGGCTTTGGCAGGTGAGCGGTCGAAATGATGTCGATTACGATACCCGAGTTTATTTTGATTCGTGGTATGTTAAAAACTGGTCACTATGGAACGATATTGCGATTCTGTTTAAAACGGTGAATGTCGTTTTGAATAGAGATGGAGCTTATTAATTAGTACGATTGTTTCAGGTGATCAAGTGAAAAAATATTTCTTTCTTATTATACTTTGCTCTTTGTGTTCCTTTAGTTCGGCGAAAGAATTTGATTGTTCTAAGAGAACGTGTAAAGAAATGGATAGCTGTTCTGAGGCTCGTTATCATCTAGAACAATGCGGTTTGTCTAGATTAGATAGAGATAATGACGGCATTCCATGTGAAAGTATTTGTGGCGGTAGCAGAAAGAAAAAGAAATAGATTAATTGAAACAAATGGATATTCATTTAAACAGTAAGCGCTTTAATACAACTCCTAAAACCATCCTCATCACCGGTGGAGCCGGTTTTATCGGGTCTGCCGTTATTCGTCATATTATCCGCAATACCCCGGACAGCGTGGTGAATGTGGATAAACTCACTTATGCGGGAAATCTTGAATCTCTCGAATCCGTTTCCGATAGTCCACGTTATGCTTTTGAACGGGTGGATATTTGCAATCGGGCGGAATTGGATCGTGTATTTACCGAATATCAGCCTGACGCCGTTATGCATTTGGCGGCGGAAAGTCACGTAGACCGTTCAATTGACGGTCCGGCTGATTTTATTGAAACCAATATTATCGGTACTTACACTTTATTAGAAGCGGCGCGCAGTTATTGGAATGGGTTGCCGGAAGATAAAAAGAAAAAATTCCGTTTTCATCATATTTCAACGGATGAAGTATATGGTGATTTAGAAGGCACCGATGATTTATTTACGGAAACTACCCCTTACGCACCTTCTAGTCCTTATTCGGCTTCAAAAGCATCAAGCGATCATTTGGTCAGAGCTTGGCTACGTACATACGGTTTGCCAACGATTGTGACTAATTGTTCTAATAATTATGGTCCATTTCATTTTCCTGAAAAACTCATTCCATTAATGATTCTGAATGCTTTGGACGGCAAACCTTTACCGATTTATGGCAATGGTCAGCAGATTCGTGATTGGCTTTTTGTTGAAGATCATGCCCGGGCACTTTATAAAGTCGTAACCGAAGGCAAAATTGGTGAAACTTACAATATTGGCGGACACAATGAGAAATCGAACATCGAGGTAGTTCGCATCATCTGCGCTTTATTAGAAGAACTCGCGCCAAATAAACCGGCAGGCATAACAAAATACGAAGATTTAATCACTTATGTGGCGGACCGACCGGGCCATGATGTGCGTTATGCCATTGACGCAACTAAAATTGGCCGCGAACTCGGCTGGAAACCGCAAGAAACGTTCGAAAGCGGTATTCGTAAAACGGTGGAATGGTATTTGACCAATAAAAAATGGTGGAGCCGTGTGTTGGATGGTTCTTATAATCGTGAGCGGCTGGGCATACATAAGTAACGAGAAGTCAAAATTTAAGAAAACTTTGCAAATTCTGACCGCACTTAAACCGAATTTCCAGCGTCGATTATCCCACGCCGGCCAAACGTCCCGCCAATTCCCGTTTGGATTTAAGCAAAATCAAAGCGGTATTTGGAATTGAACCGAGCGACTGGCGAAAAGCACTCAAAAACATTAAGGCGTATTCATCATGAAAATTATCGATACGAAAATTCCGGAAGTAAAATTATTAGAGCCAACGGTTTTCGGCGACGAACGCGGTTTCTTTATGGAAACTTTTCGTGATGAATGGTTTCGCCGAAATGTGGCAAACCGCACTTTTGTGCAGGAAAATCATTCGGAATCCGTGAAAGGCGTGCTGCGCGGTTTGCACTATCAAACGGAAAACACCCAAGGTAAACTGGTGCGCGTGGTACAAGGCGCAGTGTTTGATGTGGCGGTGGATTTGCGTAAAAGTTCGGCGACCTTCGGGCAATGGATCGGCGAGATTTTATCGGCGGATAATAAGCGCCAGTTATGGATTCCTGAAGGTTTTGCTCACGGTTTTTACGTGTTAACGGACACGGCGGAATTTACCTATAAATGCACGGATTATTACAATCCGAAAGCGGAACATTCTTTGCTTTGGAACGATCCCGACATCGGCATCAAATGGAATCTGACCGGCGAGCCGAATCTGTCCGCCAAGGATTTGGCGGGAAAATTGCTGGCGGATGCCGTTTTATTTGATTAGGCGACGCGCGCCAAACAGAAATCAGCCGAAACGCATGCAAAATTCTGAAAAACTGATATAGTGACGCAGCTATATCGGTTTTTTTATGGAGAAAATCATGGATATTTTACTTTCCGCGCAACCCGCTCCCGATGTTTGGGGCGAAAATGCGCCGCTCAGTTTCAACCACAATCAGGCCGTCATTCATTTGTCAAAAAACAATGAAAATTTTGACCGCACTTTAGTGCAAAAAGCGGCGCGTAAATTGCGCGGGCAGGGCATTAAAGAGGCGGTGTTGAGCGGCGAAAACTGGAATCTGGAAAATTGTTGGGCGTTTTATCAGGGATTCTATACCGCAAAACAGGATTGGGCGGTGGAATTTCCGGAATTGGGCGAGGCTCACGAAGAGCTGTTGGCGCGTATTCAATGCGGTGATTTTGTGCGGGAAATCATCAATTTGCCGGCGGATGTGATTACGCCGACGGAGCTGGCAACCCGCGCCGCGGCGTTTATTCAGGCTCAGGCGGAGGCTTATTCGGCGAAAAGTGCGGTCAAATTTTCCATCGTTTTTGGGGAGGATTTGCGCGAACAGGGTTATGCGGGAATCTGGCAGGTGGGCAAAGGCGCGGCGAATCCGCCTGCATTATTGCAGCTGGATTTTAACCCGACCGGCGATGCCGAGGCGCCGGTGCTGGCTTGTCTGGTGGGTAAAGGTATCACCTTCGACAGCGGCGGTTACAGCATTAAACCGAGCAACAGCATGGATTCCATGCGTTCGGACATGGGCGGCGCAGCATTGTTAACCGGCGCGCTGGGCATGGCGATTGCTCACGGTTTGAACCGGCGGGTGAAACTGTTTTTATGCTGCGCGGAAAATATGGTGAGCGGCCGCGCCTTGAAACTGGGTGATATTATTTCATACCGCAACGGCGTCAGCGCTGAAATTCTGAATACGGATGCGGAAGGACGCCTGGTGTTGGCGGACGGTTTGATTGACGCCGATGCGCAACGGGCGGAATTCATCATCGACGCGGCAACCCTAACCGGTGCGGCGAAAGTGGCGGTGGGCAACGACTATCATTCCGTGTTGTCTATGGACGAAGACTTAATTTCCGATTTGTTTCAGGCGGCGAAAGAAGAGCGGGAACCGTTCTGGCGTTTGCCGTTTGAAGATTTCCACCGTTCGCAGGTGAATTCGCAGTTCGCCGATATTGCTAACGTGGGTTCGGTGCCGGCGGGATCCGGCGCGGGGGCGAGTACGGCCACCGCCTTTTTATCTTATTTTGTGAAAGATTATCAGCGAAACTGGCTGCACATCGATTGTTCCGCCACCTTCCGCAAATCCGCCGGTGATTTGTGGGCGGCGGGCGCTACGGGAATCGGCGTGCAAACGCTGGCCAATTTATTAGTGACAAAAGCGAATTTATAGGAATTTATTATGGCATTAGAAAGAACATTATCGATCATCAAACCCGATGCGGTGGAACGTCATTTAATCGGGCAAATTCTGGCCCGTTTCGAACAAAGCGGCTTTCGGATTGCGGCAATCAAAATGTTGCATTTAACCAAACCGCAGGCGGAAGGTTTTTACGCGGAACATCAGGGCAAACCGTTTTTTGACGGCTTGGTGGAATATATGACGTCGGCGCCGGTGGTGGTTTCCGTACTGGAAAAAGAAAATGCGGTAAAAGATTACCGCACTTTGATTGGCGCTACCGATCCGGCGCAGGCGGCGGAAGGGACGATTCGCAAAGATTTTGCCGAAAGCCGGCAGCGGAACTCGGTTCACGGCTCGGACAGCGTAGAAAGTGCGGTCAGAGAAATCGCTTATTTTTTTGTGGATACCGAAATCTGCGGGCGCTAGAAACGGCTGAAAATGATCCCTTGGCTACCTTGTCCGGGGGATTTTTTATTTTTAGATTGAAATTCAGGTAAAAATGCGTATTATAGCCGTCTAAACGGCTAAACTCATTTTTAAGGAAAGAACATGTCAACCTATTTATTTACTTCCGAATCCGTGTCAGAAGGCCATCCGGATAAGATTGCGGACCAAATTTCAGACGCGGTATTAGACGAAATTCTCAAACAGGACCCGAAAGCGCGTGTCGCCTGTGAAACTTACGTAAAAACCGGCATGGCGCTGGTCGGCGGCGAAATTACCACCTCTGCCTGGGTGGATATTGAAAATATTACCCGTCAGGTTATTTGCGACATCGGTTACCGACATTCGGATATGGGATTCGACGGGCATTCTTGCGCAGTGTTAAACGGTATCGGCAAACAGTCTTCCGATATTAATCAGGGGGTGGATCGTGAAGATCCGCTCGCGCAAGGCGCCGGCGACCAGGGAATTATGTTCGGTTACGCCACCAATGAAACCGAAGTATTGATGCCTGCGCCGATCACTTACGCTCACCGCCTGATGGAACGTCAGACAAAAGTGCGTAAAGACGGCACGCTTGACTGGTTGCGTCCGGATGCCAAAAGTCAGCTCACTTTCAAATACGAAAACAATAAAATTGTGGGCATTGACGCCGTGGTACTTTCCACTCAGCACGCGGAATACGTCAGCCAAAAAGAAGTGCACGAAGGCGTGATGGAAGAGATCATCAAACCGGTATTGCCGGCGAAATGGTTGGATAAAGACACCAAATATTTTATCAACCCTACCGGGCGTTTCGTCATTGGCGGCCCAATGGGCGACTGCGGTTTAACCGGACGTAAAATCATCGTCGATACTTACGGCGGCGCGGCGCGTCACGGCGGCGGCGCTTTCTCCGGTAAAGATCCGTCAAAAGTCGACCGTTCCGCCGCTTATGCCGCCCGTTATGTAGCGAAAAATATCGTTGCGGCAGGTCTGGCGGATCGCTGTGAAATTCAGCTTTCTTATGCCATCGGCATAGCGGAGCCGACGTCCATTATGTTGGAAACCTTCGGAACCGGAAAAGTGGCAAACGAATTATTGGTGAAACTGGTACGCGAATTCTTTGATTTACGTCCGTACGGTTTAATCAAAATGTTGAATTTAATTCAACCGATTTACCGCGAAACCGCCGCTTACGGTCACTTCGGCCGCGAACAGTTCCCGTGGGAAAAAATCGATCGCGCCGCCGAATTAAGAGCGGCCGCCGGGTTATAAATTTAACCGTAATTGATGAAAAGCACGTGTTTAGGCGCGTGCTTTTTTGTTTGCAATGTCGTGTATAAATACTTGTGAAAACCTTGTGGGATTGTGATATATTGACATCGGATTTTTAACATAAATAACAAGGAGTAATCCATGAAAAAGACAACATTAGCTATGGTACTAGGGGCATTGGTTTTCAGTGGTGTTGCCAGTGCAAATTGGTATGTTGAGGGGAATGCCGGTTATTCCAGACTGAAAACATCAGGTGGTGACGGTTATGATCTCAAAGACAATTCATTTTCACCAAGCATTGCACTTGGTTACAAAATTAACGATTGGCGTTTTGCCGTAGATTATACTTATTACGGTAAAGCCAATGAAGACTACCGCTGGCAGTATTACCAAGAGCATGAAGTAGGGGATGAAGAAATCAAAGCATACGGTTTCGGGGTTTCCGCTTATTATGATTTCAATACTAATACCGCTTTGAAACCTTATGTGGGTGTCCGTCTTTCAACTAATCATATTAAGACCGAACAAAATTACGCTATTTATTCCGACAACACCGGTAATATGGTAGAGAGCGGCAGTTATTCGGATTCCGACACGAAATTCGGTTATGGGGCGATTGTGGGGGTGAGCTACAATTTTGCGCCACAATGGGATTTAAACGTAGCGGCGGAATATAACCGTTTAGCGAAATACGATGATGTGAAATATAATCAATACGGTGCGAAAGTGGGTGTGCGTTACAGCTTCTAATTTTCAACCGAAATAAATGAACGGCGCGCGTTTTTAACGCGTGCCTTTGTTTTCTGTAAAACTAAAATATTTTCCATGGACCAACAAACCCGATTTCGTCATTTGAAAATGCAGGTTCAACGTAAACTGAACGACTGTTTACAAAAATCCGAGCAATTTTTTGACCGCACTTTTGCCGTGCCGACGGTGAGTTATGAGGTGCGCGGTGTGAAAGCGGGCGTGGCGTATCTGCAAAAAAACACGATAAAATTTAACCGCACTTTACTGTTGGAAAATCCGACGGAATTTGTGAATCAAGTGGTGCCGCACGAATTGGCGCATTTGATTGTGTATCAACTGTTTGGCAGAGTGAAGCCTCACGGCGAAGAATGGCAATCGGTGATGACAAAAGTCTTTCAGCTGCCCGCCGAAACCTATCATCGGTTTGATGTCGCATCCGTGCAGGGCAAAACCTTCGCTTACCGTTGCGCCTGCCGTATTCATCGGCTTTCCGTGCGACGCCACAATAAAATTCAACGGGAACGTGCGGTTTATTTATGCCAGATCTGCCAAGGACGATTGGTACCGGCGGATGAAATTTGTCCGTGAAATTTCAGCGGGGGTGTGTTATATTTAGCTGAACTTTTTAACATAATAACGAAGGGGGATTTATGAAAAAGACAACATTAGCCATGGCATTAGGCGCATTATTATTCAGCGGCGTTGCCAGCGCGAACTGGTATGTTGAAGGTAATGCGGGTTATTCCAGATTAAAAACGTCCGGTTTGGATTTTGATGAAATCAGTGACGGCTCATTTTCTCCAAGCGTTGCCGTCGGTTATAAAATCAACGATTGGCGCTTTGCCTTAGACTACACTTATTACGGTAAAGGCGACGATAATTACGGTTGGTCCGAAGGCGGTAATTACGGTTCGGGAGAAACCGAAGTGAAAGCTTATGGTTTCGGCGTGTCGGCTTATTATGATTTTGATCTGAATACCGCCCTGAAACCTTATGTCGGCGTACGTCTCTCGGCTAACCACATCAAAGTTAACGATGACTTTAACGAAGTTTCCGATTATTTCCACTATTCTGATTCGGATACCGAATTCGGCTACGGCGCCGTGGTCGGGGTCACTTATAATCTGGCGCCGAGTTGGGATTTGAATGTCGCCGCGGAATATAACCGTCTTGGCGAAGTGGACGACGTAAAACTTAATCAATACGGTGCAAAAATCGGTGTACGTTACACATTCTAAGTTTTAACGTCGATCTTAATTGTTGTGTAAAGTGCGGGAAAAAAACGTGAGTTTTTTTGACCGCACTTTTTCTTTTTTGCCGGAAATTTAGCCAAACCCTCACATTTTTCCTCAAAGTGCGGTTGAAATTTGCGAAATAATGCCTATATCAACAAAGTCAATTTAAAGACCTTGAACGAATAGGACAACTAATATGAGCAATAATCAGCAAACTCTTGGTTTTCAAACGGAAGTGAAACAGCTTCTGCAATTAATGATTCATTCCCTGTATTCCAACAAGGAAATTTTCTTACGCGAATTGATTTCCAATGCTTCGGACGCAGCGGATAAATTGCGCTTCAAAGCCCTTTCCGCGCCGGAATTGTATGAAGGCGACGGCGATTTAAAAGTGCGCATTCGTTTTGATGAGAAAAAAGGCACGCTTACCGTAAGCGATAACGGTATCGGTATGACGCGCGAACAGGCGATGGAACATCTCGGCACCATTGCGAAATCGGGAACGAAGGAATTTTTGACCGCACTTGGGCAGGATCAGGCTAAAGACAGCCAGTTAATCGGTCAGTTTGGCGTGGGTTTTTATTCCGCTTTCATTGTGGCGGATAAAGTGGAAGTGCGCAGCCGCGCCGCAGGCGTGCCGGCGGAGCAGGGTGTACTTTGGACTTCAGCCGGCGAAGGCGAATATTCCGTTGAAGATATTGAGAAAAAAGATCGCGGCACGGAAATTACGCTGTTTTTGCGAGAAGACGAAAAAGAATTTTTAAACGAATGGCGTTTGCGTGAAATTATCGGAAAATATTCCGATCACATCGGGTTGCCGGTGGAAATTCTGACCAAAGAACTCGACGACGAAGGCAAAGAAACCGGCGTAAAATGGGAAAAAATCAATAAGGCGCAGGCGTTGTGGACGCGCGCAAAAGGCGAGATTTCCGACGAGGAATACAAAGAATTTTATAAACATATCAGCCACGATTTTGCCGATCCTTTGGTGTGGCAACATAATAAAGTGGAAGGTAATCAGGAATATACCAGCTTGCTTTATGTGCCGTCCAAAGCGCCGTGGGATTTGTTCAACCGCGATCAAAAACACGGTTTGAAGCTTTATGTACAACGGGTTTTTATCATGGATGACGCGGAAGTGTTCATGCCGAATTATCTGCGTTTTATGCGCGGTTTGTTAGACAGCAATGATCTGCCGCTAAACGTTTCCCGTGAAATTCTGCAGGACAATAAAACCACGGCGGCGTTGCGCAAAGCTTTGACGAAACGCGCTTTGCAAATGCTGGAAAAACTGGCGAAAGACGAACCGGAAAAATACGCTTTGTTCTGGAAAGAATTCGGTTTGGTCTTGAAGGAAGGCGTAGGCGAAGATTTTGCCAACCGCGAACAAATCGCCAAATTATTCCGCTTCGCTTCCACGCATACGGACAGCAGCGAACAAACTGTGTCGCTGGAAGATTACATCGCCCGCATGAAAGAAGGGCAAAAAGCCGTTTATTACATTACCGCCGACAGTTATGTGGCGGCGAAAAACAGCCCGCACCTGGAATTATTCAATAAAAAAGGCATTGAAGTGTTGCTGCTTTCCGATCGTATCGACGAATGGATGTTGAGCTATTTAACGGAATTCGACGGCAAACCGCTGCAATCCGTTACCAAAGCGGATTTGGATTTAGGCGATTTGGCGGATAAAGCCGAAGAAGAAAAAGAGAAAGCGCAGGACGAAGCCTTAGGCGGTTTTGTAGAACGGGTGAAAACCTTGCTGGGCGAACGAGTAAAAAATGTGCGTTTAACCCATCGTTTAACCGATACGCCGGCGGTGGTGTCAACGGATAACGATCAAATGACCACGCAAATGGCGAAATTGTTTGCGATGAGCGGTCAGCCGGTGCCGGAAGTGAAATACACCTTTGAATTAAATCCGGATCACGATTTAGTGAAAAAAGTGGCGGAATTGACGGATGAATCCGCTTTCGCCAACTGGGTGGAATTGCTGTTGGAACAAGCCATGTTGTCGGAACGCGGCACGTTGGACAATCCGGCGGCCTTTATTAAACGCGTGAATACCTTGCTTGCCGGCTAGATTTAGCGCATTATATGACCGCACTTTGCCGCTGTTTGCAGTAAAGTGCGGTCATTTTTTTCGATGTTTTTTAGATTTGAACGGGTAATTTAATGAAGCAATTTTTCTGTGTGACGGCTATGTTGCTGCGTATGAAAAATGCGCGGGCGTTTCCTTTTGCATGTCAAAAATTTTTCATGGAAACGGATGAGCGTATGACGGATATTCGGGATGAAAAAAATCGCCGTCGCGTTCATGCCCGCCAGACGACGACAAAGAATAAAATGCCGATTCAAATTCAAAACACGCAAGCCAAAGCCGTCCAAAACGGCTTATTGACTTTGCGTCATCAGGTAAAATAATGGCAACTTTCATCGCTTGGGGCAATATTCGGCAGGATTACCCGTTTCAACTGCTGCCGCCGGAGTTGATTCCCGAACGTTTGCGTCAATCGGTTGAGCATCCGCTCCAAGGAAACGCGCGCGTTCGGCAACGTCATCGCTGCCGCCGGCTCGCCCATTTTCTGTTATGGCGGTTATGCCGGCAGGCGCAAATCGATACCGCATTTTTGCCGCAGATTTATTATACCGACAGCGGTCGCCCTGAATTTCCGTCGGAACATGTCGATTTTAACATTTCTCATTCCGGCGATTGGGTGGCGGTGATATTATCGGTTTCGTCCGCCAAACCGATAGTGGGCATTGATATTGAAATGCCAAAAACGGAACGAAATTTTACCGCACTTTTGGCGCATTTCGCGCCGCCGGCGGAACAGCGTTGGCTGGCGCGACAGAATGATGTTGCCGCGGGATTTTATCGTTGCTGGTGCCTGCGCGAAGCGGTGTTGAAATCCCAGGGCGTTGGCATTATGAAACTGAGCGAAGTGCAACATTGGCCGGAGCGGTTACAAATCCGTTCGGCGCATTGCCCTGCCGGTCGCTTGTTTTTTTTCGAAGAACTGCCGTTTTACCTCGCAGCGTTTGCCGCGGGAAACGAATTAAACGAGGCGCAATATTTTTACTGGTCGCCGCAGGGGCTTTGCTCGTATTCGCTCAAAAGTGCGGTCGAATATTTAGTCAATTTTTAACCGAATAGGCAAAAAATTTGTGACGCACCTCAAATTTTTCAATAAAAATTATCAAAATACGCACGATTTTTTAGTATTCTTAGAACCGTTCTCAAATAAGGAAAAATCATGGCAGATATCCAACAATTTAGTCAGAATGATATTGAAATTCTTAATGAGAAGCCACTTTATGATGGCTTTTTTCAATTAAAACGGGTGCATTTCCGCCATAAACTGTTTGCCGGCGGCATGAGCGGCGAAGTGGTTCGTGAATTATTGGTGAAAGGCGCCGCTTCTGCCGTTATCGCTTATGATCCCGAGCGGGACACGGTGATTTTAGTAGAACAGGTTCGTATCGGGGCCTATAATCCGGCTTTATCCGGTTCGCCCTGGTTGCTGGAGCTGATTGCCGGTATGGTGGAAGAAGGCGAAATGCCGCAAGAGGTTGCCGTGCGTGAAAGTCAGGAAGAGGCCGGCGTCGAGGTGACGAATTTGACCCATGCCTTGAGCGTGTGGGACAGTCCGGGAGGCACGGTGGAACGTATTCATTTGTTTGCCGGCAAAGTGGATAGTTCGAAAGCTAAAGGTTTGCACGGATTAGCGGAAGAGCACGAAGACATTAAAGTGCATGTAGTGGCCCGGGAAACCGCTTATGAATGGGCTGAACGGGGCAAAGTGGATAACAGCATTGCCGTGTTAGGCTTGTTGTGGTTGCAACTCAATTATAAAAAATTGCAACAGGCTTGGTTGTAAAATGTGACGAATGTGGCATTTTTAGCAAAAATTTTGTACAGAAATATGATCTCTGTAACATTTTAGCATTTTAACAGGTGCAAATTTTTTTGAAGCGGATAATCTTGCGATTGCGATATTGGATGGGGAACAGGAGAATCCCATGATTAACACGTATCAATATGACACGGATTCGGATGAGATACGCATTCTACAAATCACCGATCCGCATTTATTTAAGGACGCCGGCAGCGAGTTATTGGGGATAAATACTTGCGCCAGCTTTAACCAGGTCTTAACGGAAATTCAGGCTTCGCCGTTTCAGGCGGATCTGGTTTTGGCAACGGGTGATTTGGTGCAGGACAGTTCGGACGAAGGTTATTTGCGCTTTTGCGAGATGGTGCAATCGCTGGGAAAACCGGTTTTCTGGTTGCCGGGTAATCATGATTTTCAGCCGAAAATGAATGAATTGCTGAATAAAAGTCACGGTAACATTTGCGCAAAAAAGCAGATTCTGGCAGGTGAAAAATGGCAGGTGCTGTTACTGGACAGTCAGGTTTTCGGCGTGCCGCACGGCAGTTTGACGGAATATCAGTTGGATTGGCTACACGATAAACTGAAAGCGGAACCGGCTCGTTATGCGCTGATTGCGCTGCATCATCATTTGCTTTCAACCCATTCCGCCTGGTTGGATCAACATAACCTGCGCAACGCCAATGAATTGGCGCAGATATTGGCGGAATTCAACAATGTGAAAGGTATTGTTTACGGGCATATTCATCAGGCGGTGGACGGTATTTGGAACGGATACCGCGTGATGTCGACGCCTTCCACCTGTATTCAGTTTAAGCCGGATAGCAATCATTTTGAGCTGGATACGCTGCAACCCGGCTGGCGTGAAATTATTCTGCACGGCGACGGGCGAATTGAAACCTACGTTCGCCGTATTCAGCAAGCCAGTTTCTTACCGAATATGAGTGAAGACGGTTATTAACCTAAAGATCGGCTTGTCCGATCTTTTTGATTTAACGCAATTTTTGCGCTCATTACCCCTAAATGGTTAAACTCTTCCGCCTCAATTTCCTACGACTTCCTAATAGCTTATGTTAGAATCTATCATTATTTTATGATCGGATTTTTTATGCTTCATCAACTTCAATTAGAACAAATTGCTTGCCAACGGGGCGATAAAGTTTTATTTACCGATTTGTCTTTAACCTTTAAATCGGGCGATTTCGTGCAAATTGAAGGATATAACGGAATTGGTAAAACCAGTCTGTTACGCATAATTACGGGATTGACGCAGCCGTTAACGGGCCGTGTGCAATGGAACGGTGAGGACATTTCTTTGTGTCGCGAACAATTTCACGCGGATTTATTGTATTTAGGTCATCTTTCCGGTGTGAAACCCGAATTAACCGCGTGGGAAAATTTGCGCTTTTACCAAAAAATTTCCGCCTGTGAGCAAAGCGAATCGGCATTATGGCAGGCGCTGGAAACGGTGGGATTGGCGGGACGTGAAGATATTGCCGCCGGCCGGCTTTCCGCCGGGCAGCAAAAACGTATTGGGCTAGCCCGTTTGTGGTTATCGCAAGCGCCGTTGTGGATTTTGGACGAGCCTTTTAATGCCATTGATAAACACGGCGTAACTGTGCTGACGGAACATTTTGAACGGCATGTGAAAAACGGCGGTATCGTGATTTTAACCAGTCATCAGGACGTGCCGAGCCGGATACTGGATAAAGTGCGGTTAGATTTTTACAAGTTTTTGGAATAAGCCATGCTATTTGCTGAAATTATCAAGCGGGAACTGCGTATAGCCATGCGGAAACAGGCGGAAATTCTAAATCCGTTATGGTTTTTTTTGATCGTGATTACTTTGTTTCCGCTGGTTGTCGGGCCGGATCCCAATTTGCTTGCCAAAATTGCGGGCGGCGTGGCTTGGGTGGCGGCATTGCTTTCCGCTTTGCTGTCCTTTGAGCGTTTGTTTCGGGACGATTTTATCGACGGCTCGCTGGAACAGTTGATGTTAACTTCGCAGCCCCTGGCG
This sequence comes from Exercitatus varius, assembly GCF_029577735.1. Lineage (NCBI taxonomy): Bacteria > Pseudomonadati > Pseudomonadota > Gammaproteobacteria > Pasteurellales > Pasteurellaceae > Exercitatus > Exercitatus varius. The sequence goes on from NZ_JARQTO010000003.1 coordinate 156,685, forward strand.
CTGGTGGCGTTGGCAAAGGTGGCGGCGCATTGGATGTTGACGGGATTTCCGTTGATTTTGCTGTCGCCGGTTGCGGCTTTATTGCTGTCTTTGGATGCGCATATTTGGTGGGCGTTGGCATTGACTTTATTCGTTGGTACGCCGGTGCTGAGTTGTATCGGGGCGATCGGCGTGGCATTAACCGTGGGATTACGCAAGGGCGGCGTATTGTTAAGCCTGCTGGTGGTTCCGCTGTTTATCCCGGTTTTGATTTTTTCGGCCTCCGTATTGGATGCCGCAACGTTAAATTTGCCTTATCGGGGACAACTTGCGATTCTCGCTGCGATGGCGGTCGCTTCGTTAACGCTTGCGCCTTTTGCCGTTGCGGCGGCGTTACGCGTAAGTTTAGATAATTAAAAGGAAAAATGTTCATGTGGAAATGGTTACATCCTTATGCGAAACCTGAAACTCAGTACCGCCTGTGCGGCAAGCTGAGCCCGTTTTTTGCGGTTCTGACCGCGTTGCTGCTCGGTATCGGTCTGGTATGGGGCCTGGCGTTTGCGCCCGCCGATTATCAACAGGGTAACAGTTTCCGGATTATGTACGTGCATGTGCCGTCGGCGATTTGGTCGATGAGTATTTACGTCGCCATGGCGCTGGCGGGCGTGATCGGTTTAGTCTGGCAGATTAAACAGGCACACCTGTCCATTATAGCGATGGCCCCGATTGGCGCGGTGTTTAACTTTTTGGCGCTGGCAACCGGCTCAATTTGGGGGAAACCGATGTGGGGAACTTGGTGGGTGTGGGATGCGCGTTTAACCGCTTCATTGATTTTGTTTTTTCTATATCTTGGCGTTATGGCGCTGTATTCTTCGTTTCAGGATCGCAACGCCGGCATGAAAGCCACTGCTATTTTGTGTATTGTCGGGGTTATCAATATCCCGATTATTCATTTTTCGGTAGAATGGTGGAACACCTTGCATCAAGGCGCCAGCATTACGAAATTTGAGAAGCCTTCTATTGCCACGCCGATGTTGATTCCGTTGATTTTCAGTATTTTCGGATTTATGGCGTTAACCGTTTGGCTGACATTGGTGCGTTATCGAAACGCTTTATTGCGCGAAGACATTAAACGTCCGTGGGTACGCGCGCTGGTGAAATAAAAGTGCGGTCACAAAAAGCAACGCTTTTTGAACGTTGGCTTTGCCAACGGTGGCGAAGCCATAAGTAATCGCACCGGCGATTACGCATAAAATTTTAAACGTTTTTTGGAGAGAACTATGTTTTTCCAATCTTGGAGTGATTTTTTAAATATGGGCGGTTACGGATTTTACGTTTGGCTGTCCTACGGGGTGTCGCTGGCGGCGATTGTCGGCTTGATTGTGCAGAGTTATCGGGGCAAAAAAAACATTCTTGCGGAAGTGAAACGCGAACTGGCGCGCGAACAACGATTACAGGCGAATAAAACGAGAGGCGGTCTATGAATCCGAGACGTAAATCCAGATTGAAAGTCGTATTGTTTATTTTGCTCGGCGTGTCTGTCGCCGCGGGATTGATGATGTATGCGCTGCGTTCGAATATCGATTTGTTCTATACGCCGTCGGAAGTGGTGAACGGCAAACAAAACGATGCAAGTCAGAAACCGGAAGTCGGCCAGCGTATCCGAGTGGGCGGTATGGTGGTTGCCGGTACGGTGAAACGTGATGCGGAAAGCCTTAAAGTGCGGTTTGATGTGAATGATATCGGTCCTTCCATTACCGTGGAATATGAAGGCATTTTGCCGGATTTATTCCGTGAAGGACAGGGTATTGTTGCCCAAGGCACCTTAATTGAACCGACGGTTCTGCAGGCTTCCGAAGTGTTGGCTAAGCATGATGAAAACTATGTTCCGCCGGAATTGGGCGAACAAATGGAAAAAGTACATAAGCCGATGGGTGTCAGCAGTGCCGACCTGAAAGGGGAAAGCGAGCGGGATCAACAACAAAAAGAGAACCAATAATGATTGCGGAATTAGGTAATTATGCGCTTGCGCTCAGTTTAGCCGTGTCGGTTTTCCTGGCGATTCTTCCTTTGTGGGGAGCCGAGAGAGGCAACGTTCAATTTATGGCATTGGCGCGTCCGATGACATACGGCTTGTTTTTGTCGCTTAGCGTGGCTTTCGGCGCATTATTTTATGCGTTCGCCGTGAATGATTTCAGCGTGCAATATGTGGTGAATAACTCCAATTCCAACTTACCGTTGCAATATCGTTTGTCCGCGGTATGGGGGGCGCACGAAGGTTCATTGTTACTTTGGATTTGGATGCTGACCTTATGGGGCGCCGCCGTTGCGTCGTTCAGTAAACGGTTGCCGCAGGAAGCGGTGGCGCGGGTATTGGGCATTATGGGACTTATCAGTATCGGTTTCCTGTTATTTGTGTTGTTTACTTCCAATCCGTTTACCCGAACCTTTCCGGATTTTCCGGTTGACGGGCGTGAGTTGAATCCGTTGCTGCAGGATGTGGGATTAATTTTCCATCCGCCTTTGCTGTATATGGGCTATGTGGGCTTTTCTGTGGCCTTTGCTTTTTCCATTGCCTCATTAATGACGGGAAAACTGGATACCGCCTGGGCGCGCTGGTCCCGTCCGTGGACGATGGCGGCCTGGATCTTTTTAACTTTAGGTATCGTGCTTGGTTCCTGGTGGGCGTATTACGAACTCGGCTGGGGCGGCTGGTGGTTCTGGGATCCGGTGGAAAACGCCTCGCTGATGCCTTGGTTGGCGGGAACGGCCTTATTACACAGCCTGGCGGTAACGGAAAAACGCGGCGCTTTCAAGGCGTGGACCGTGTTATTGGCGATTTTAGCTTTTTCCCTTTGTTTGCTCGGTACGTTTTTAGTGCGTTCCGGCATTTTGGTTTCCGTGCATGCCTTTGCTTCGGATCCGACCCGCGGACTGTATATTTTGGCCTATCTCGTGGTGGTGATCGGCGGTTCGTTAACCTTATATGCGTTTAAAGGCAATCGGATTCGCTCCCGCGATAATTCGGAACGTTATTCGCGCGAAAGCATGTTGTTACTCAATAATATCCTTTTAATGACCGCACTTTCCGTGGTGTTGCTAGGAACGTTATTGCCATTGGTGCATAAGCAATTGGGATTAGGCACCATTTCGATCGGCGCGCCGTTTTTTGATCAAATGTTCCTGATTATCTGTACGCCGTTTGCGTTGCTGTTGGGAATCGGTCCACTGGTGAAATGGCGACGGGATCAGTTCTCGGCTATTCGCATACCGGTGGTTGTCAGCGTTATTCTCATGACATTATTGGGTTTCGGTTTGCCGTTACTGCTGCAACATAAATTAACGGTTTCCGCCGTGTTAGGCGTGATGATGGCGGTCATTATTGTGTTACTCAGTTTGTATGAATTGCATCAACGCGCGACTCATCGTTGCGGATTCTGGACGGGGCTGACCAAATTATCTCGCTCTCACTGGGGAATGATCGCCGCTCATTTAGGCGTGGCGATGACTATCTGGGGCGTTGCTTTCAGCCAGAATTACAGCGTTGAGCGTGATGTGCGCATGAAAGTGGGAGACAGCGTGCAAATTGAAGATTATCGTTTTGAATTCAAAGGCGTTACCGAAGCGAACGGTCCGAACTATGCCGGCGGCAAAGCGCAAGTGGATATTTTTGTCGGCGATAAGCAGGAAGCCGCGTTGTTTGCCGAAAAACGCTTTTATACCGTCAGCAAAATGACGATGACGGAAGCGGCGATTGATTGGGGATTTACCCGCGATCTTTATGTGGCCTTAGGTGAAAGTCTGGGAGACGGTTCCTGGGCATTGCGCTTGTATTACAAACCTTTTGTCCGCTGGATTTGGTTCGGCGGTCTGTTTATGGCCTTGGGCGGATTGCTTTGCATGAGCGATCGTCGTTACCGTTTCTCAAAAATTGTAAAAGAAAAAACAAATGAATAAAAAACTGTTCTTACCTCTCATTATTTTTCTGGGGCTGGTTATCGCTTTTGTGGTGCAATTACAGCGTAATGCGCAGGGAGACGATCCCAAAGCGTTGGAAAGTGCGCTGGTGGGAAAACCGATGCCGCTCCGTCAAATGACGGATTTATTTGATAACAAACCGTTGGGCAGCGAAATATTCCAACAGGGCAAACCGATTTTAGTTAACGTATGGGCCACCTGGTGTCCGACTTGTTATGCGGAACATCAGTATCTGAACGAACTGGCGAAACAGAATGTAACCATTATCGGCATCAATTATAAAGATCAATCCGATAAAGCCATTAAATGGTTGAAAGATTTGAACAATCCTTATCAGATTGTGATTAACGACGAAAAAGGCGCACTGGGGCTGGATCTCGGCGTATACGGCGCACCGGAAACCTTCGTGCTGGACGGCAACGGAGTGATTCATTATCGTTATGCCGGCGATGTTAACGAGAAAGTCTGGACGCAGACTTTAAAGCCTCTGTACGATAAATTGGCGGGAGAAAACTAATGCAAAAAATAATGATTTTTTTGACCGCACTTTTGCTGTCCTGTACGGGATTTGGCGCCATCGATGCGCTGAATTTTCAATCGGCTCGGCAGGAAGAGGATTATCACACGCTTACGCAGGAATTGCGCTGCCCGCAATGTCAGAACAATAATATTGCCGACAGTAATGCGCAAATTGCCGTGGACATGCGCGCCAAGGTTTTCGAGCTTTTACAGGAAGGCAAAACCAAACGGGACGTAGTAGACTACATGGTGGAACGTTACGGTCATTTTGTCACTTACAACCCGCCGCTGACGCCGGCAACTCTGTTGCTTTGGATATTGCCTTGTGCGTTTGTGGTATCGGGCGCATGGTTTGTAATGCGCCGGAAAAAAGTCCGTTCGACGGGCAAAACGGTGCAGCAAAGTGCGGTCAAAAATCCGGAGAATTTGGATGATTCGGAACGCCGGCGTTTACAATCTATTTTAAACGGGAAGGAATAATATGAATTTTTGGCTGAGCGGCGTATTGCTGACGTTGGTGATTGCGCTGATTTGTTTTTATCCTTTGCTGCGAAGAACAACCCGAACTTCACAGCCGAAACGTGATACGCTGAACAAAGCGTTTTACCTGGATCGTTTACGGGAAATCGAACGTGATGCGCAGCAAGGGTTGGTGGATGATCCCGAACAGGTTAAAATTGAATTGCAGAAAAATTTGTTGGAAGATATTCCGCCGGAAAGTGCGGTCAATTTTGAGGACAAATTTTACGGCAAATTATGGTTTGTTTCAGGTTTTTTGAGTTTGCTGATTATTGCCGGCGCGATTTATTTTAAAATTGGAGCCTGGCAGGCGCAGGATATGTTCGCTAAAACTTATGAGAAACTGCCTTATTTTTATGAGCGAGTGAAAGACGAAGATAATAATCCGTTAACGGATCAGGAATTACAGCAATTTGCCACGGCGTTGCGGATAAAATTGCAGAACGAGCCGAATGATGCGAAAAGCTGGTGGCTACTCGGACAAATCGGTATGTCTTTGAATAACGGCAATTTAGCTTTCGACGCTTACGGAAAAGCGGCAAAATTAGAACCCGAAAATACGGAATATAAGCTTTCTTATGCTAGAATTCTCATGATGTCTGATGATACGAATGAGAAAATGCGCGGGGAAGAATTACTGAAAGAGGTGATTCGCCGTGATCATACCAATATGCAGGCACTGAGTTTGCTGGCTTTTTACTATTTCTCCAGGGAAGATTACAAAATGGCGGCGGTCACATGGACGATGATGCTTAAACTGATGCCGGAAGACGATACGCGTCGCGAGCTGATTGAAAAATCGATTCGTTCCGCTCGAGATGCCATTGCAGAACAAACTGAAGAGAAAAAATAAGGATGGAAAATGAAGTCGGGTGTAAAAATTATTCTTGCTTCGTTAATTTTATTCCCTATGTCGAGCATGGGCCAAACTAATCCGACGGAATGTACTTTCATTGCAAAAGGCAGCGTGGAGAAGCTGGACCCGAAGCGTTCCGAAGATATGAAACGAATGGCGGAGAGTATCGAGTTGGAAGTCTATAATATACATGAAGATTATTATTCCCATACGGTATATCAGTCCGGTGCCGGTATTTGTCGCGGATATCGTAATCAGGCGGGCGTGGATTTGACGGATTCGACCACTTATTATCTTCCTGATCCCGAAGAATACTATGCCATCATTATTCGGGCTAACGTTTCGATTTTAAATAAAATTAAAGGCATGCAATATACGACGGTTTTTAATATTAAGGCGAAAGATATTTTAGACAAGCTCCGTCAGGATGAAGCGGAAACCGGTGAATATAAAGCGAAAATCAATGCACGGGAACGTGCGGATGTCTTATCTGAAATCGTGTGTCAGTAAGGAGAAAGTTATGCGTAATTATTTTATCTTGGGAGCGATTTGGTTATGTGCGGCCTGTTCGTCACCGGTTGAAAATCATCCGCAAGCGCCGCTAGATATGCAAGCCGTGCAGGAATACAATAACAAAGTTTATTCCGGCAATACCGTGCCGAAAGATCAGCGGGTAACAACGCCTAAACGCGTAGATAATCCGCTTAATCAAAGTGATAAATATCCGCGGGTTTCACAAGGAACCGCCCGGGTTCAACCTCATATCGGGGTGGGCGTGGGTATTGGGCGATATGGTCACCGATATCATCACTATCCTTGGTAATCAAGGATGAATTTTAGAAATGCCGCAGTAAATTGCGGCATTTTATTCAAGAATCCTGTACTTGAATTCAAGAAAATTAAGGCGTAGCATACTTCACAAAATTTTGTTTTTGATCTCAAATAAATGAAGCCGACCATCTTATTTTTTGATTCGGGCGTTGGAGGATTTAGTGTTTACAGCGAAGTCAAATCCTTGCTGCCTGATTGCCATTATCTGTATTGCTTTGATAACGCATTTTTCCCTTATTCCGAAAGAAGCGAAGAAATGTTAATTGAACGGGTACTAAAAATTTGTACAACAATCGATAGGCGTTATCCGCTCGATCTCATCGTTATTGCATGTAATACGGCAAGCACCGTAGTGTTACCAAGTCTACGTCAAACCTTTTCTATTCCTATCGTCGGTACGGTACCGGCCGTTAAACCGGCGGCGACAGTTTCACAAACCAAACATATCGGGTTGCTTGCAACCAAGGGCACGGTTAAACGTGAGTATGTCGATATATTGATTGCGCAATACGCCTCAAACTGCCGGGTGGAGCGATTAGGTTCGACTGTTTTGCCCGAAATCGCCGAACAAAAAATCAAGGGCAACTCGGTTGATTTATTATTGTTAAAAAAGGAATTGCAAGCTTGGGAGAGTCTGCATGATCTCGATACCGTGATTTTAGGATGCACCCATTTCCCGCTAATTAAAGAAGAAATTCAAATGTGCTTACCGCAGGTAAAAAATTTTTTAGACCCGGGTTGCGCTATTGCTAAAAGGGTAAAATCATTGTTAGAAAACAGTAAAGTGCGGTCGAAAAAAGAGAAGAATAATTGTGTTTTTTATACGAAGCACTTTAATTTTGAACAACAATTTCATCAAGTGCTAAAAAGATGGGGATTTAATGAATTGGAATTATTGAAAATTGATTAAAATCACAACAAAAGTGAACAATAGATAAACAGTTGAATCTTTTTTGACATTTTTTTACAAAAACCACTTGCAAAGGCGGCTAAAA